>DAVZKO010000001.1:0-106696 GCA_052272205.1 Schaedlerella sp.
CTGAATTATTTACTGTAATTCAGTAATACAGGAGATATACTGAGGGCACAAAGCAAGAGAAAAAAGTACTTGCAACATGCTGGTAAAAACAATACAAGAACGAATGAAATAACAAAGAGGAGGTCATCACAATGGCAAATGTAAAATTAGGATTTGTACCTACAAGAAGAAGCATCTTCAGTGCACCGGATGCGATTAAATATCGCGGATTAACAGCAGACAGATTCCGAGAGTTAGAAATTGATTTTGTCGATATCACAGATATCAACGAGGAAGGACTTCTCTATGATGACAATGATGTAGATAAAATCGTTGCTAAATTTAAAGCAGAGGGTGTAGACGGAATCATGCTTGCACACTGCAATTTCGGTACAGAATATGTCTGTGCAAGACTGGCTAAAAAGCTTGGATTGCCGGTACTGCTCTGGGGACCACTGGATGAGAGACCGGAGCCGGACGGAGTGAGACTTCGTGATACACAGTGCGGTCTGTTCGCAACAGGTAAAGTACTTCGAAGATTCCAGGTACCATTTACATACTTAACAAACTGTCGTTTGAATGACCCAGTATTCGAGCGCGGAGTAAGAGATTTCCTTGCAGTCTGTAATGTAGTTAAGAGATTCAGAAATATTCGAATCCTTCAGATTTCTACTCGTCCGTTTGATTTCTGGACAACAATGTGCAACGAAGGAGAGCTGTTGGAGAAATTCAATATTCAGCTTGCACCGGTTCCGATGACAGAACTTACAGAAGAAGTGAAGGCGGTTAAGGCTGAGAGAACAAAACAGGAAAAAGTTCTGGAATATATTCGTGAGAACATGGAAATCCAGATTAAAGACGAAGAAGTGGAAAATGTAGCTGCTCTTGCAGTTGCAATGAAGAATCTGGTTGAGAAATATGGATGTCAGGCAGCAGCAATCCAGTGTTGGAACGCACTTCAGACCGAGCTTGGAATTATGCCATGTGCAGCAAATGCAATTCTCAATGACGAAGGTATTCCGGTTGTATGCGAGACCGATATTCATGGAGCAATCACAGCACTTATGGTAGAGGCAGCAGGAATGGACGAGACAAGAGGATTCTTCGCAGACTGGACAATTCGCCATCCTGATATTGAGAACGGCGAACTGCTTCAGCACTGTGGTCCATGGCCGGTATCGGTAGCAAGGGAGAAAGCAAAACTGACCTATCCACTGGCATTCGATCATCCGGGAAGTCTGACTGCAGAAGCAAAACACGGAGATGTTACACTGTGCAGATTCGACGGAGACAACGGAGAGTACTCATTGCTTCTGGGACGCGCCAAAGGTGTAGACGGACCAAAATGTATGGGAACTTATCTCTGGGTTGAAGTTGAGAATATCAAACGTCTGGAAGCAAAGATTGTGGAAGGACCATACATCCATCACTGTGTAGGAATTCACAAAGATGTAGTGCCGGTGCTCTATGAAGCATGTAAATATATCGGTGTAAAACCGGATTTATACGATCCGATTGAGGAAGAAGTTAAGGCTTACTTAAGAGGAGAATGATAGTCCGCTGAATAAAAGTGAAGAATAGAGATGTTGTTGCCTGCAAAATACAAGCGGGCAGCGACCACATTTTCAAGAAAGGTGAATGAATATGAATTTAAAATTACTTGCATATAAGCTTCGTAAAGATACTGTAGATTTGATTTGTGCCGGAAAGGCCGGACATATCGGTGGAGATATGAGTGTGATGGAGGTTCTTGTAGAGCTGTATTTCCACCAGATGAACATCAGTACTGAGAACATGGATGCCCCGGATCGTGACCTGTTCGTGCTCAGTAAAGGACACTCTGTAGAGGCATATTATTCTGTTCTTGCAGAAAAAGGATTTATTCCAAAAGAAGAATTGCACAGAGAATTCAGCAAATTCGGTTCAAAATACATCGGACATCCAAACAACAAATTGCCTGGTATCGAGATGAATTCCGGTTCTCTCGGACATGGACTTCCGGTTTGTGTCGGTATGGCAAAAGCAGGAAAGATGGATAACAGAGATTATCGCGTATACACCGTTATGGGAGACGGAGAGCTTGCAGAAGGTTCTGTTTGGGAAGGTGCAATGGCAGCAAGCCACTACAAACTGGATAACCTGTGTGCAGTAGTAGATCGCAACCGCCTGCAGATTTCAGGAAATACAGAAGATGTTATGCATCATGATGACCTTCATGAGAGATTTAAGAGTTTTGGATGGCATGTTATCGATGTGGCAGATGGGAATGATATTGACCAGTTGGAAGCTGCATTCAATGAGGCAAAAACAGTCAAAGGAAAACCAACGGTACTGATTGCAAATACAATCAAAGGAAAAGGTTCTAAAGTGATGGAAGATAAAGCCAACTGGCATCATAAAGTTCCGACAGAGGAAGAATATGCACAGATTATGGCAGATTTCAAAAAAGCAGAGGAGGCACTTCAGTAATGGGAAAAATTGCAAACAAACAGATGATATGTGAAGTATTGATGGAAGCAGCAAAGACAGATAAAAGCATTGTAGCTCTTTGTAGCGATTCAAGAGGAAGCGGCTCTTTTACACCATTTGCGGATACTTATCCGGAACAGTTCGTTGAGACAGGTATTGCGGAGCAGAATCTCGTAAGTATTTCTGCAGGTCTTGCAAAATGTGGTAAAAAAGCATATGCAGTATCACCGGCATGCTTCTTATCTACAAGAAGTTATGAGCAGTGCAAAATTGACGTTGCTTACTCTAACACAAATGTAAAATTAATCGGTATCAGTGGTGGAGTCAGCTACGGTGCACTCGGAATGAGCCACCATTCTGCACAGGATATCGCAGCAATGAGTGCAATTCCGAACATGAGAGTATATCTCCCAAGTGATCATCTTCAGACAAAAGAACTGATGAAAGCATTATTAAAAGATGAGAAGCCGGCTTATATCCGTACAGGAAGAAATGCAGTAGACCCGATTTACGAAGAGGGAAATGTTCCTTTTGAAATGGACAAAGCAACAGTTGTAACAAAAGGTGAGGACGTACTGATCGTTGCCTGCGGAGAAATGGTAAAACCTGCGAAAGACGCAGCAGAGCTTTTGAAAGCAGAAGGAATCACAGCAACCGTTCTGGATATGTACTGCGTAAAACCATTGGATGAAGAAGGAATCGTGAGGGAAGCTGCCAATGTAAAAGCAGTTGTGACAGTGGAAGAACATTCTCCGTTTGGTGGACTCGGCTCTATGGTAGCTCAGGTTGTTGGACGTGAGTGCCCGAAAAAAGTGGTAAATATGTCACTGCCGGATGCTCCTGTTATTACCGGAACTTCACAGGAAGTATTTGACTACTACAAACTGAATGCAGAAGGAATCGCTGAGAAAGTAAAAGAAATTCTGTAATAAATAATAACGAAAGTATTTAAAAATAGCGTATGCCAAAAGTAGTTTGCGGAGATATATTTTGAATATTTTAGGAAACAAGAGAAACTGCCACAGGCAGTTTCTCTGTTATGAGAGGATATGAAAATGGAAGAGAAATATATTATCAGTATCGACCAGAGTACACAGGGAACCAAGGCACTTCTCTTTGATGGGGAAGGACATTTGCTTCGAAGAACAGATATGGCACATCGCCAGATCGTCAATGTGAAAGGCTGGGTATCACACGACCCGGAAGAGATTTACAGAAATACTATTCGGGTTGTAAAAGATCTTGTAGAAGAATCTGGAATTGACCGTTCACTTGTTCAGGGAATCGGAATCAGCAATCAGAGAGAGACAACATTAATCTGGGATAAAGAGACAAATGAGCCAATCGCGGATGCGATTGTATGGCAGTGTTCCAGAGCGGCAGATATCTGTGAGCGTCCGGAGATTAAAGATGCGGCAGAGAAGATTCGTGAGAAAACAGGACTTCGCCTGTCACCATATTTTCCGGCGGCAAAAATGACATGGCTGTTGGAGAATACAGAAGAGGGGCAGAAATTGGCTGCGAAACATCGGCTTTGTTTTGGAACAATTGATACATGGCTTGTGTATCGTCTGACAAAAGGGCAGGACTATAAAACGGACTATTCCAATGCATCCAGAACACAGTTGTTTAATATCTTTACATTGAAATGGGACGAAGAAATTTGTAAATTATTTGGAATTCAGTCGGAAGATTTGCCGGAAGTTTGTGATTCAGACAGCGAATTCGGACAGACAGATTTTGAAGGATTCTTTGAGAAACCGATTCCGATTCATGCAGTATTGGGAGATTCCCATGGCGCGTTGTTCGGTCAGGGATGTATCGGAAGAGGAGATATTAAGGCAACTTACGGAACCGGTTCTTCCATTATGATGAATATCGGAGAAACTCCGGTACTTAGTACACATGGCGTTGTTACATCCCTTGCATGGGGCATGAACGGCAAAGTGAATTATGTTCTCGAGGGAAATATTAACTATACCGGTGCGGTGATTTCATGGTTGAAAGATGATGTCAGACTGATTGATTCTCCGGGGGAGACGGAAAGTTTATGCAGAGAAGCAATTTCCGATGATGAACTGTACTTTGTTCCGGCATTTACCGGACTTGGCGCACCACATTGGAAGAGTAATGCAAAAGCATCTTTGACAGGAATTACAAGAACAACTGGAAAAGCCGAGATTGTTCGTGCAGGAGTGGAATGTATCGCCTATCAGATTACAGATGTCGTGAGAGCAATGGAAGCAGATGCGGGAGCAAGAGTCAACACACTTCGCGTAGATGGAGGTCCGACAAAGAACGGCTATTTGATGCAGTTCCAAAGTGATATTCTTGGTGCTGACGTGTTAGTGCCGGATGCGGAAGAACTTTCCGGAATCGGAGCAGCATACGCCGTGGGAATCGCAATGGGAATCTATACGATGGATCTGTTTAATAATATGAAGAGAAAGACATATTCGAAAAAAATGGATGAAAATATGAGAGAGAAGAAATATAAAGGATGGACGAAGACGATTCAGGGGCTGGAATAAAATCGCGCAATCATAAAATACTTCGGATTTCAACTGCGTTCTTCAGTGTGCACAGCAGGCCTATGACTTCCTGAGAAGTTTGTAATATATAATGCGTAAAAAAGCGCCCCGCATTTTGCGGGGCGCTTTAGTAATTGTGATTTTATTTTTAATTATTCACCGAAGTATCTCTTAAGCAGTCCTTCGAAAGCTTTTCCGTGACGAGCTTCGTCTCTTGCCATCTCATGTACTGTATCGTGGATTGCATCCAGATTAGCAGCTTTTGCACGTTTTGCAAGGTCGAATTTACCAGCAGTAGCTCCGTTCTCAGCGTCAACTCTCATCTCAAGGTTTTTCTTTGTGCTGTCTGTTACAACTTCACCAAGAAGTTCTGCGAATTTGGCAGCGTGCTCAGCTTCTTCGTAAGCTGCTTTCTCCCAGTACAGACCAATCTCTGGATAACCTTCTCTGTGGGCAACTCTTGCCATTGCAAGATACATACCAACCTCTGAACATTCTCCTTCAAAGTTTGCTCTTAAATCAGCAAGGATGTCTTCGCTAACACCTTTAGCAACTCCTACAACATGCTCAGCAGCCCATTCTCTTTCACCTGTCTGCTCTTTGAATTTGTCAGCTCCAACACCGCAAACTGGACATTTCTCTGGTGCAGCTTCTCCTTCGTAAACATATCCGCATACTGTACATACAAATTTTTTCATAATTTTGTTCTCCTTTTCTTGAAAATAAATTTTGGTATAAATTAAGACCTTTTTATGCAGTCACCGCATTTACCATAAAAAATAGTGTTGCTGGATTCTATAATGCCGTCAAAATTCTTAGCGGCTGCCTTGTTCACCTGTTCAATCTCTTTCATATCCAGGTCAAGGTCAAGAACCCGTCTGCACTCTGTGCAGAAAAAATGATTATGTGGCTTGACACATCCATCAAATCTGTCGGCTCCGTCGGGAGTTGTGATTTTTAATGCTTCTCCAATGTCCGTTAGAAGATTGAGATTACGATATACAGTTCCAAGACTGATATTCGGATATTCTTCCTTTACATGCATGTAAACCATATCGGCAGTTGGATGCTCTTTGGTCGATGCCAAATACTGTTTGATGGATTCTCTTTGCCGGCTATATTTTAATGTTGCCAATTGGGAATCCCTCCTTCAAAAACTTTAAACAATAATAGTAACAATTACTGTAATTAAAATATACAACCTTTTTCCGAAAATGTCAACACTTTTTTGAAAAACTTTTTCAATAAAATTTTAGCGGTCATGTATATAATAGAAGAATCCGGTAAATCTTTCTATTGCGGAGGGATGGACAAGGGAGTGTTCTTATTATATAGAAAGAACAATATTTTCATACGGATAAAAATGTGATGAGGTAATGCAACTTTTTAAAAATCCAGAAAGGACTAAAATGTTACAAAAATATTACATAAAATGTGCAAAAGTTGGAATGTTATGTAGAACAAGGTCGTGCGATAAGGATGGAAAAATATGGTAAAACATTGACAGAATCACACTTCGTTGTTATAATACAAATGTAATCAAAATTTAACAAATGTGTAACAATTTAAAAACTTCCTACAAAAGATAAAGAAAAACAGTAAGGAGGTTTTATATGAAACAAATACACATGAAGCAAAAATTGATTGCCTCTGCGGTAGCTGGGGCGTTAATGATTCCGGGGAGTGCAATGACGGTACATGCGGCAGATAACGAAACAAAAGTAAATGCTGCATCCAAAATTGTAGGGATCGAATCAATACTGAAGGACTATCAGTCATCAAATGTAAAAGATGGACTTCACTTATATTCAGTATTTACAAGTATAGGGGATTATTTAAAAATGGCACCTTCTGAAGAGGGAAAACTTTCTTCAGAAGATGTCAAACAAGAAGAAACAAAAGAGGATAGTAAACTTGCAGTTAAGGAAAGCGGGCAAGATAAAGAAACAAAAGTAAATGAAAAAGAGGCAGAGGCAGAAGCAGAAACTGATAAAATTACAGTAGCAACAGTTACGGCAGATGTATTGAATGTAAGAGCCGGACAGGGGACAGATTGTCAGATACTTTTACAGATACTGGAACAAGAGCAATATGAAATAACAGGAACTGCTGTCAACGGCTGGTATCCGATTACAGTAAATCAGATAGATGGATGGGTATCCGGAGACTGGATTACGGTGGAAGAAATGGACAAGGCTGAATTCATGGCAGAAGAACCGATAGTACAGGACAATGTACAATCGCAGGAGGAGACTGCAGTGCAGAATGGTGAGCCGGAAGCACAGGAAACGGTTGCAATTGCGGCTTCATCTTATACGACAGGACAACAGGTGATTGATTTTGCCTGTCAGTTTATCGGAAATCCATACGTGTGGGGTGGAACAAGCCTTACAAATGGTGCAGATTGCTCCGGTTTTGTGCAATCGGTATATGCAAACTTTGGAATCAGTCTTCCACGAACTACCTGGGATATGGAGAATGTCGGATACGAAGTGTCTTATGATCAGGCACAGCCGGGGGATCTGGTTCTTTATGATGGTCATGTTGGATTGTATATGGGAGATGGGAACATCGTAAATGCAATGAATGAAGTAGATGGAATCGGTATTTGCACAGCTACTTATGCACCGATCATAACGGTACGAAGAGTTTTATAATGAAAAATAGATAGAAAATTTTTAGAAATTGATGTTGAGAAGGAAGTCTCGGCATCAATTTTTTTTATATATTAGAAACGTGTTCTTTTTTAATATGTAGAAATACATTGTAGGATGTGCACTGTGGTGCAGAATAAAAAGGACTTAAGCGACTATTGTAGGAGCCAGAATGTGAATAACTTGTACAAATATATTATTCACAATATTAACATTAAAAATCGTGTATTTTACACTGTTTTTAAGGAAAAATAGGAGGTTATTCACAGATTTTCAACAGATTATCAACATACGGGGAATGATTTTTCACGATGAAATACCTGATTTTTCACATGAAAAACCGAGTTATCCACAGAAATTCACAAAGTTATTCACATTTTGTTAATATGTTGGGGATAAATCGTGGAAAAACTAGAAGCAGAACGGTTGTTTGGTGTTAGGTATGTGGAAAAGTGTGACAGTAATCAAAGATTAGCTAATAACATGGCAAATTTACAGAAAGTTTAGAAAATAATAAGACAGGAAAGATTGTTAAAAGTTCCCCAATAGGAAAACAGTAAATGGCAAAATGCACAAAAAAGAAGAAAAAAGTCGAAAATATTGAAAAAGGAGTTTTCAACTTATTCACACTCAAAATTCGAAAAACTGTGGATAAATTAAAGATTCTTTCTGAGTTATTCACATTATCCACATTAAAAACCCACATTTATGTGAATTACTTTTAATAAAAAAAGAACAGATGTTTTGGCGTAAATTATGAAAATGTAATTTTGTCGAAAAAAAACGAAAAAACAATTGACTTTTAAGTAGTCTAAAATTGGTGTAAATTGAAGCGACAATTCAGATATCTAATACATTTTTAGAGTTGATAAATTCTATATATAGGATTATAATAAGAAACACGAAACAATAAGGAGGAAATTGAAATGGCACAAATCACAAAAGCTACAAGAATTGGTGAACTGTTGAATGTATTCCCAGAGTCAGCTCCAATTTTGATGGAGATTGGAATGCACTGTCTTGGATGCCCATCTTCACAGATGGAATCATTAGAAGAAGCAGCTATGGTTCATGGTATTGATGCAGATTTGCTTGTTGAGAAGATTAATGCAGCAATGGCAGCAGCAGGAAAATAAATTTATAACAAATTAAAAAAATGTCCGAAATTCATGAAAAAGAATTTCGGACATTTTTTATATCAGAAAGTGCGCTGGCACATCCTTGGTTTCTTAACTAAGTTGTGCAAGCTTCTGAACTGCATCTGCAGATATAACAATCTCACAATGTTCTTCCAGAAAGGCAAGAATCGCTGTGGATACTTTTTCCGGAGAACCATATTCAGACAGCATGTTGCAGATCTTGTTAAATTCATTTTTTGTGTGTTCAGACTGTGTAAGTGCCAGAATGTAAATTCCGTCACTGTTGTTGTCTCGGTACAACGTATTGGCACCCTGATAGAGCGGGCCGATTAGTTGAGCCATTTGAATGACCTGATCAATATTGTCAAAGGAATATAATTTGACATTAAGCGGAGCTGGTGTATCTTCGGACTTGCTTTCGGATTCTGGCTCTGATGATGCAGGGGATATGCTTGCGGCAGCTCCCTTTACCTTATTGAGTAAGTCTAAAAATTCATCTGCACCTTCCAGTTTGTTTAATGTTTCCGGAAGTGGAAAATCATTCTCTCCGGCGGAGGTGAATTTTGAAAAACGTGTATCCAGTTCTTCCGGGTCTTCTACTTTTGTAATAATCAATACAATGGTATCGGAAGAGGTTGGAATTGCTTCTATCATCAATGGCATATCATCGGCTTCAAAACCAAAGTCAAAAGATGCCTGTTGCATCATATCACGAAAGAGAGACTTGGCTTTTTCAGTACCGTATGCAAGTTCACTTAGTTTCAAATGGCGAGCCGCCAAATCAGCATGTGTCAATGTACAACGAATCTGGTTATCGTTTATTTTTTCAATTTTCATATGATCACATCCTTACATTTATATATTCTTTTTCATGATTAGTATAAACAAAACTTTTTTGAATGTAAAGAAAAACACAAATTCTTCCTATTAAAATGAAATTAAAGGGGAAAATAGTATTGCTACTTATCAACAAATCCACAGCACTTATAAACAAAAAACACATTGAAATATAGAAAAGATATTCCTATAATGGCAAGTACAGAAGATAGTATTTCTTGATAAATAAATATATATTCGGAAGGAGGATAGAATCATTACAGAAATATATGCGGAAGCGCAAGATTAATTTCGGATAACAATAACATTTCAGAATAATCCAGTCAAAAATCTATTCGAAAATACGAGTGACGATTCAAGGTCAATTTGAAAAGTTACACATTCTATAAAGAATTCAAAGCCCTGAATTCTGGGGCAAGTACACAATTATTAAAAAGGAGAAAGTTATAGTACGGTTCGTACTGTCTTTTGGTCATATCGTCTTGCGGCATGTCACAAATAAAGCCTCCGAAAAACAGACGATAGTTGCGAATATATTTATCAGAACCGGCATGGAGAGGAGCAGAATCAAATGTTACAAATGGAACTAAATGATGGAACGGTATACACGGAATTATATACAGAATTAGAAGGATATGAGAAAAATGGTGTCTGTCTGTTAATGGAAGGCAGCCATGTCAGCCCGATGCAGGTAGTGAGAGAACTAATGGCCAGAGAGGAAGGCAGTTATATGCGGGACTATGAGATGGATGCAGATGGGTATATCGAATCACTGTCTTTTATTGATGTAACGAAGAAAATCGAAACTGAGAATGAGCATAAACCGTCGTAACCCCTTTATTTCAGATGATGTAGTATGGTATAATGAACTCTGACAGGAGGTACGCCATGGACGAAAGAGAAAGAAAGAAAAAGCGCCGTGTCAGAAATACCAATCAATCGAGACAACCGCGGAGAAGCGGAAGAGACGGAAGAGAATATTCGGAAGCGGATTTGCAGAGAATGAATGCAAAGCGGGCGAGAATGCGTCGCGCAAAACGGAGAAGACAGATTCTTATAATCAGAGTAAGCATAGCAATCATTTTAGTTGTTGCATTGGGTGCAGGGCTGATCATTCATCACAAATATGGTTCATCCAAAGAGAAAGCAGATTTGAAAAATTATTATGGAATTACAGGAACGGATGACCTTGCAGTCGTAGTGAACAACGAAGTAATGAAGAGCGATGACGGAACTTCCGTGGGAAGATTGATTGACGGAGAAGCATATGTGGAATATTCCGTTGTCAGAGACTACATAAACGAGCGTTTTTATTGGGACCTGAATGAGAACATTATGCTGTATACATTACCAAACGGAAATGTTTCAGTTGAAGTTGGAAGTAAGGATTATACAGAAGTTACAGATAAGAAAAGTGAGTCGTATACAATTCTGAAAACAGAAGGGGAAACCGCATACATTGCAGTTCCATTTATCCAACAGTATACGAACATGGATTACAAAGTATATAAATCCCCGAATCGTGTTGCGATTACGAGCAGTTGGGGTGAAATTGAAACCGCAACTGTAAAGAAGAAAACAGAAGTACGTTATCAGGGCGGAGTGAAGAGCCCGATTCTGACAGAAGTGAAAAAGTCAGAGAAAGTAACCGTACTGCAAGATGAAGACGGGTGGAAAAAAGTTGCAACGGAAGATGGTTTTATCGGTTATGTAAAGACAAGTGCACTGAAGAAGATTCAAAAAGAGACCACGCAGCGTGATTTTGATGAACCAAAGTACACGAATATTACGGTAGACCATACAATCAATATGGCATGGCACAATGTCGAGAACGAAGATGCCAACAATTATGTATTGGAGACAATTGCATCAACCAAAGGTCTGAACACAATTGCACCGACCTGGTTTAAAATTGCAGATACAGACGGCAATCTGACTTCGATGGCAAGTGCGGAATATGTGAATTATGCACATCAGGCGAATCTGGATGTGTGGGCGACAGTAAGGGATTTTCATGGCGGTATTAACAGCTATGATGAGACTTATGAGGTACTGAGTTATACTTCAAAGCGTGAGAATCTCATCAACCAGATCATTGCAGCGGCACTTCAGACAGGGATTGATGGAATCAATCTGGATTTTGAGTTGATCTCTACAGAATGTGGAGAGCACTATATTCAGTTTGTAAGAGAATTATCGGTAAAATGCAGACAGAATGGTCTGGTATTTTCCGTTGATAATTATGTTCCACAGCCGTACAATGAACATTATGATTTGAAAGAGCAGGGCATTGTAGCGGATTACGTTGTAATTATGGCATATGATGAACACACAGAAGGTTCTTATGAAGCAGGTTCTGTGTCATCTTATAATTATGTAAAAGATGGAATTCAAGATGCAGTCAAGAGCGTACCCGCAGATAAACTGGTAGCAGCGATTCCATTTTACACAAGACTTTGGTTAGAAACACCAAAAACAGCCGAAGAACTGGCAGCCGAAGAGGGAACTGAAGCAGCAAATTATGCGAATAAGATAAGCAGTACCGCTATGGGTATGGATGAAGCACAGCAGACAATTCAAGATGCCGGAGCACAGGCTGAGTGGGATGACACTACCAAACAGAATTATGCACAGTGGGAGACAGAAAACGGAACGTATAAGATTTGGCTGGAAGATACGAGTTCGTTGGAAGAAAAACTCAAGCTGATTAAAAGCGAAAAACTTGCAGGTGTTGCAGAGTGGAAACTCGGCTGGGAGAATTCAGACGTGTGGGATTTGATTCTGCGGTATGTAAATTAGAAAGTACTGTTTTGGTGTGGGATTTTCTGATATGGTTTTGAAGATTCTGCACAATGCAGTAAGAATAAAATAAGTGAGAAAGAGACATCCTTTTTCTGCATATATTTAGAAAGTAATATGTGCGGAAAGGGATGTTTTTTATTGGAATTCTCGTATAAAGAAATGAAGAAAAAAGGAAAGAATGTGTTGGTGATCGTATGTTTGATGGGAATTGCAATCGGAGGGCAGATTATCGGGACGAGGATTTATGAACGGGTGGTAAATACGGTAGGGGAGAAGCAAAATAATGAGGTGGAAGCAAAAGACAGCGCAGACCAAAAAAGTGTAGAGAGCACACAGGTAGAAGAGGGGAAAGTCCAGATTGTTCTGGATAGTGGTCATGGAGGAAGTGACCCGGGGAAGGTTGGAATCAACGGTGCAGAGGAGAAAGATATTAATTTAATCATTGCTAAAAAGGTGGAAGCAAAATTAAAGGAAAAACAGATTACAGTATTTATGACCCGGACAGATGAAAAAGGGTTGGCAAATTCAAAAGTAGAGGATATGAAAACAAGAGTCAGTATAATCAATGAAAATAAACCGATACTGGCGGTTAGTATTCATCAGAACAGTTATGAGCAGGAGAGTATACATGGGGCACAGGTTTTTTATTATACACATTCCGAAGGAGGAAAAGAGGCAGCCGAGTATATGCAGACCAGCTTGTTGGCGGTAGATGCTGAGAATAAAAGACAGGCAAAGGCAAATGATACGTATTATATGCTTAAGCGTACAGAGGTGCCGGTTATTATTGTGGAATGTGGTTTTTTGAGTAATCGGGCGGAAGCAGAAAAGTTGAGTACGGAGGAGTATCAGGAGCAGATTGCAGATGCAATTTGTAATGGGATTGAAACATATTTGCAAACCAAAAGTTAAAAAAGTGTAATTTTTTATACATTTAACAGAAACAAGGACAGAAACTTATGAGAAGAACAAGCTTTTTGGAAGATGTATATTTTTTTTTACTATGAAAAATGTTATAATAATCGCTATGGAAACGAAAATTAGAAAAGTAGATAAACATAATATTGACATGCAAATTATGCAGGAAGCAGGAGAGATTCTTAAGAAGGGCGGTCTGGTAGCGTTCCCAACAGAGACAGTTTATGGTCTGGGGGCAAATGCGCTGGACGAGGAGGCAGCGAAAAAGACGTATGCAGCAAAGGGCAGACCTTCGGACAATCCGCTGATTGTACACATTGCAACATTAAAAGATTTGGAGAAAGTAGCAAAGAATATATCAAAAGATGTGGAAGCATTGGCGAATCGATTCTGGCCGGGACCATTGACGATGATATTTGACAAGACAGATATCGTACCATATGGAACAACGGGAGGACTGGACACCGTGGCAGTCAGAATGCCGAGTGACCCGATCGCAAGAGAATTGATTCTTGCAGCAGGCGGATTTGTGTCTGCACCAAGTGCGAATACATCGGGAAGACCAAGTCCGACAACAGCAGAACATGTGCGTGAAGATCTGGATGGTAAGATTGATATGATTCTGGATGGCGGAAGTGTAGATATCGGTTTGGAATCTACGATTCTGGATATGACGGTGAATCCGCCAATGATCTTAAGACCGGGTGCAATTACGGCAGATATGTTCGAAGAGGTAATTGACCGGGTATCGATTGATGAGACTATTTTAGGTACTGAGACGAACAAAGCGCCGAAAGCACCGGGAATGAAGTATCGACATTATGCGCCAAAAGCCAAATTGATGATTGTAGAAGGTAATATCAGAGAAGAAGTACTTGCAATCCGACAGCTTGCATATGAAGCAATAAGAGAAGGTAAGCGGGTTGGAATCATTGCGACTAATGAGACGTTGGCATACTATACCAATGGTGTGATCAAGAATATCGGAAGTCGTGAGAATGAGGAGACCATTGCGCGCAATCTTTATGCAATTTTGCGAGATTTTGATACAGAAGAAGTGGATTTGATCTACAGTGAATCGTTTGCTCTGCAAGGGATTGGTAAAGCCATTATGAATCGTTTGGAAAAAGCAGCAGGACATACGTGGATTTCTGCGCCGGCAATTGTAAAACAGCAGAAATACAGACGAATTATATTTTTGTGTGATGCGGACACTTGTCGTGGACCGATGGCGGCAGAGATGCTCAGACAGAAAGATCTGCGGCAGGAATATGTGATCGATTCTCGGGGATTGGTCGTATTGTTCCCGGAACCTGCGAATCAGAAAGCAGAAGCGGTCATGAAAAGTGCACACATGACACTGGAACACCATACTGCGACAGCATTTTCAACAGATGATATTGCAGAGGACATTCTAATCTTGACCATGGGTGAGAATGAGAAAGAAAAAGTCCAGACAGAATATGGAGAGGATGTCAATGTGTATACATTGAGCGAATTCATAGGAGAAGAAGGCGAGATCCCGAATCCATATGGTCAGCCTCTGAACGTATATGGGGAATGTTTGGAAAAGCTGACAAAGGCAATTGATAAATTAACTGAAATTTTAAATAAAGAGGCAGCTTCCGAAGAATAAAACTGGGGAAACAGGAGGAAGAAAGTAATGGCAGAAGTACATGTAATGGATCATCCATTGATTCAGCACAAGATTACTTATATTAGACAGGAACATGTTGGGACAATGGAATTTCGACAGATTGTAAATGAAATTGCAGGATTAATGTGTTATGAAGCAACAAGAGATTTGAAGTTAGAAGAGGTTAAGATTAAAACGCCAATCTGTGAGACGACAGGTAAGATGCTCAGTGGAAAGAAACTGGCATTGGTGCCGATCCTTCGTGCAGGACTTGGGATGGTAGATGGAATCTTATCATTGATTCCGACAGCAAAGGTCGGACACATCGGATTGTATCGTGACTCGGAGACGCATGAGCCGGTAGAGTATTATTGCAAATTGCCGGAGGATTGCGGAGAAAGAGAAGTGTTCGTAGTGGACCCGATGCTTGCAACAGGAGGTTCTTGTGTTGCTGCAATTCAGATGCTCAAAGATAAAGGTGTGAAGAACATTCGCTTCCTTTGTATTCTGGCAGCACCGGAAGGCGTAGAACGTTTACAGAAAGAGCATCCGGATGTGCCGGTATATATCGGAGCATTGGATGAGCGATTGAATGAAAATGCATATATTATTCCTGGACTTGGAGATGCAGGAGACCGTATCTTTGGTACAAAATAATCAGATAGAAAGGGGAGCATAATATGTCGACAAAACGAGATGATTATTTATCATGGGATGAATATTTTATGGGTGTGGCACTGCTTTCCGGGCTACGCTCAAAAGATCCGAATACACAGGTGGGATGCTGTATTGTGAGCCCGGATAACAAGATTTTATCAATGGGTTACAACGGACTTCCGCGAGGATGCTCTGATGATGATTTCCCGTGGACAAGAGATGGAGAAGACCCGTTGGAGACAAAATATGTGTATTCTACACATAGTGAACTGAATGCAATTTTGAACTACAGCGGAGGCAGTCTGGAAGGGGCAAGAATGTATGTGTCATTGTTCCCGTGTAATGAGTGTGCAAAAGCGATCATTCAGTCCGGAATCAAAGAAGTGATTTACGACTGTGACAAATATGCAGACACACCGAGTGTTATCGCATCCAAACGTATGATGACTGCAGCAGGGGTGCGTTTCCATCAGTACCACAGAACAAACAGAGAAGTGAAGATTCAATTATAATACAATGTCATAAAGAAGATGTCAGCGACATATAGATATCTCAGTAGAGATCGATCGTGTTTTATAACCGGGAGAAGACAAATATTCGGTTGAAAAACAATGGAAGGAGATAGTGGTATGGAACATAAGCTGACATCTTTTTTTGTGACATTTTTTATTCGCTCTCTTGTCGGGCTGACTTTGATTTTCTTTATCAATCACTATGTATTACCAGAAGAAACTGCGCTAAATGTGGGGATTAATGCGGTTTCGCTTTTGACGAGCGGAACACTTGGAGTACCTGGAGTCTGTTTGCTGTATAGCATCTTAATTTTTCAAAATTTGTAAGGATTTCACAAAAACAAAAAAGTTGAAAAATCCATCTGGACAAATGAAAAATACGCGTTTATAATACGATTCACACAGCAGTTATCACATCTGCTGTTCCACTTCGAATCATTCTGATTTGGAAGTATCTTGGGATTGGATGAGTAGACATTCAATTATCAATTATGAATTCCGCTGCACATTCGCAGCAATGTTTCAAGTTGAGCAAATGAAAACAAAATAAGGACAGGCTCTATATGTTTTTATTGCAATGGGTTGGAGAATTTCATTGTAATAGTCTGTAGAGAGACAGGAGGGATATATTGTATGTAAAAAATGTTGTGATTTGTGATTCTCAGAAGCAATATTCTGAAAATCTGTTTCGAGCGTTAGTAAAGAATAAGACACCGGAAGAGCAGTATTATCTTTTTCATGATATGCAGGAGGTGGAACAGTTTGCCAAAGATAAGAAGATTTATGCCTTGCTTACAAGTGAGGAGTGCCCAAAAGAACAAAGAGGACAGGTTCCGGTAGCGAGAAGATTTGTGTTGGTAAGAGAGAGAACAGATTCTTTGGATAAAGGGGAGATTGGAATCTATCGTTACCAAAGTGCAAGTGATATACGGACGCAACTATTGGAAAGAAGAATTAGACAAAAAGAGCCAAGGCGGAGTACGAAGGTTCGCAAAGGAGGACAGTTGATCGCGGTGTATTCGCCGATTCATCGAATCGGAAAGACCAGATTTGCGTTGGCACTGGGGAAGAAGCTGGCGGAGAGAGAGCCGGTATTGTATCTCAATCTGGAAGGATATGCCGGAAGTTCCTGCTATTTTACCGATTCGGTGGAACAGACATTATCGGATTTGATTTATTATCTGCGGCAGGAGAAGGGAAATCTCGGAATGCGTATCAGTATGATGGCGGGACAATTGGAGAAGTTGGATTACATCAGACCGATGCCGTACATTCTGGATATGCAGGAGATCAAAGGGGAGGAATGGCTGCAGTTGTTTCGGCAGATTCTGAATCAGTGCATTTATGAGAAGATTATTTTGGATTTGGGAGATAGTGTGAATGGCTTGTTTGAGATATTAGAAGCCTGTCATACCATCTATACACCGTATATTGAGGAGAAGGCTGCGATGGCCAAACTTGCAGAGTATACCGAGAACTTGCGAAAGACGGGAAAGGAACAGGTGTTGGAGAAGACGATTCAAAAAAGAATGAGGTAGCAAAGTGAATATACAAGAGGAGCAGTTATATGAACGGGTGATGGAACGGATTGATCTGACGAGGGAGATGGAGGATGAAGAACTTTCTGAGATCATCTACAGTGTATTGCAGGAATTTTCGGAGGAAGAGTATCTGCCGTTGAAAGAGCAGATTCGATTGAGCAGAAGATTGTTTCATTCTTTTCGAAAACTGGATGTGCTGCAGGAACTGGTGGAGGATGATTCGATTACCGAGATTATGATCAATGGAAAAGACCACATATTTGTAGAGCGGGAAGGTCGGCTGGTACGTTCTGACAAGACGTTTTTGTCGCAGGAAAAACTGGAAGATGTGATACAGCAGATTGTATCGGGAACAAACCGCTATGTCAATGAGATGTCACCAATCGTGGACGCCAGACTGGAAGATGGTTCGCGTGTGAATGTTGTACTGAAGCCAGTGGCATTGAATGGGCCGATTATGACAATCCGAAAGTTTCCGAAAGAAAAAGTGACGATGAAGCAATTAATAGAGTGGCAGAGTGTTACGGAAGAAGTGGTGGAATTTTTGAAGAAGCTCGTAAAAGCGAAGTATAACATCTTCGTAAGCGGTGGAACCGGTTCAGGTAAAACAACATTCCTAAATGCACTTTCTGATTACATCCCGAAGGATGAACGGATCATTACCATTGAGGATAATGCAGAACTTCAGATCAAGGGCGTTCCGAATCTGGTCAGACTTGAAGCGAGGAACGCGAATCTCGAAGGAGAAGGGGCTGTGACCATCCGTGATTTGATCAAGTCGGCTTTACGAATGAGGCCTGATCGGATCGTGGTGGGAGAGGTAAGAGGGGATGAAACGGTAGATATGATTTCATCTGCAATGTTGAATGGGCACAGTGGTTCGATGTCGACCGGACATTCGAATAATCCGACAGATATGTTACACAGATTGGAAACGATGATGATGATGGGAATCGACCTTCCGCTTACTGCAATTCAAAGACAGATTGCATCGGCGCTGGATATTATCATTCATCTTGGAAGATTGCGTGATAAGACAAGGAAGGTATTGGAGATTGTAGAAGTGCTTGGATTTGAAAATGGCAGAATTCAGACACAGACGTTATATGAGTTTAAGGAGGAGGGGATGAAAGGTGGCAAGATTCAAGGAACATTGGTGAAGAGTGCGGAACTGGTTCATCGGGACAAATTGTTGGCAGCAGGATATACAACATAAAGAATACGTGCTTGCAGTTGGGAAAGCGGTTATGTTAGATGTGCTTCTTGCGTATCTGTTTTATGATTCCTGGATTGCAGTATTCGTATTATTGCCGGTCAGTTTGTGGTATTTCCATCAGTGGAGAGAAACATGCTGTCGGAAAAAAGAATTGGCATTTCGGATACAGTTTCGAGATGCAATGCAGATCCTGGCATCGGCTTTGAAGGCGGGATATTCCGTGGAGAATGCGATTCGTTCAACAGACAAAGATATACAGACGTTGTATCCAAAGATGAGTCGAATCTGTCAGGAATTTGAGCTTATGACACATAAGCTCAATATGAATCAGACTGCAGAACAAGTGTTGTGGGGATTCGCAAAACGAGTTCAACAGGAAGATGTTGAAGATTTTGCAATTGTATTTGCAACCTCCAAACGTATGGGAGGGGACAGTATTATGATTCTAAAAGAAGCTATCCGTATGATAGGGGATAAGATGGAAGTAGAGCGCGAGATTGAGACGATGCTGGCTGCAAAGAGTATGGAGTTTCAGATTATGTGTATCATCACCATGGGAATGGTGCTATATATGCGGCTGGCGTTCCCGGAATTTTTATCGGTTTTATATGGTGGGATAGCAGGAACTTTATTGATGAGTGTGTGTTTGTTGGTTTACATACTGGCATATTATATGGGGAGGAAGATGATACGCATTGAGGTTTAAGGATTTGTGGAATTCGATGCAGGTTAAGATGGGGATGATTCTTCTGATAGCAGGGGTGATATCGGTGGTACTTTTCCTTGCGGACAATTTGCGAAGTCTTCCAATGACGAAAGGTGGGATGAATTATGTGGAGCGTAACAAGCAAGGTCAAGGAGACAGACAGGAGGAATTACAAGTATGGATTGGAGATACAAAAGAACCATACACTGTCAGAATCCATGAACAGAAATATACGGAGGAAGAATTACAACGAGAACTGGCCGAGGCAGAAGTTCAGTTGGAGAAACTGATATTAGGGGAGAATGTCGGGTTGGATGAAGTGAGAAGTAACCTGAATCTGATTCGAAGTATTCCGGATACGGGAATTAAAGTGTCATGGGAACTGGATAATTATGAAGTAATGAATTTACAAGGGGAAATTCAGACCGAGAACGTATCGGAAGAGGGATGTGTTGTTGAATTACGAGCAACGTTATCTTATGAGGAGACAAAAGAAGTCTATGTATTCTATGCTCTGGTACTTCCACCGGAACAAACAGCGACCGGAGAACTCATGACCAAACTGGATGAGAAAGTAGAAGAACTGGATAAATCGAGCGAGACAGAGAAACAGATGTTGTTGCCGACGAGTGTAGATGGGCAGCTTGTAATCTGGAAGTATGCTAAAAATCTCAGGGCAGTCGCAGTATTTCTGATTGGAATTGTTCTGGCAGTTTTCTATTATGTATCGGAAAAGGAGAAGGTAAGGGAGACTCGTTCTAAAAGAGAAGAACAACTTGCATTGGATTATCCTAAGATGGTGAGTCGTTTTACCCTTTTCTTAGGAGCAGGTATGACACCGCGAAATGCCTGGGATAAGATTGTGAGAGATTATGAACAGGAGAAAAAGCGGGTGGCAGATACAGAAAACAGAGTCGGAAAAGAAGATACTCCAAGAGCTGTCTACGAAGAAATGGCATATACAATGCATGAGATGAAGGGCGGTATGGCAGAAGGAGAATGTTACGAACGATTTGGTGAACGATGCGGACTACAGGTTTATAGAAAATTTGGAACTATGTTATCTCAAAATCTTAAAAAAGGAACAAAAGGTCTGACGGAAGTATTAAAACAAGAGGCAAATGCAGCATTTGAGGAACGGAAGAATACAGCAAAACAATTGGGAGAAAAAGCAGGTACGAAGATATTGTTTCCGATGTTTTTGATGCTTGCGGTTGTATTGATGATGATTATTGTACCGGCATTTTTATCGATGCAGATATAAAGAGCTGTACCAGTAAAGTGATACAAAGAGAAATGGGTGTATAGCCAAATTGGTGCAGATACAAAAGGAGGAAGATTATGATAAAGCGAATTACATGGATGGGGAAAGTAAGATTACAGCAAGGAGTGCAGAAAGTACAAGGTATTTTAAAAGATAAATCCGGAATGTCCGTCATTGAATTACTTTTGATTTTGGTCGTAATTATTGCATTGGTATTAATCTTTAAGAATCAGTTGACGGCGCTGGTAAATACAATTTTTGAGAAAATTACAAGTGAAAGTGCAGGTATCTGATGTACAGAAGAACCGTATCGGGAGAGATTACGGCATTTCTAAGTTTAATCTTTGTTCTACTTATTTCATTTATTTTTGCACTGCTTGAAAGTGCATCAATTCAGACCGCGAAGAATCAAAAACGATTGGATGTGGACAGGTCGGTTTTTTCAATATTTGGAGAGTATCAAAAAGAATTATGGAAGGATTATGAAGTGTTTGCAATGGATGCTTCTTATCAGTCAGCTCAATATGATGAAAAGCGGGTTTTAGACAGGCTGGCATACTATGGAAGTGATGGAATCGAGCAGGAGATTACAGCGCTCCAGTTGTTGACAGATAATCAGGGACAGGCATTTCGAGAACAGGTGTTAGCGTTTATGGAGCAGCAGAATGGAATTCAAATTATGCAGGAACTGACCGGTTTGTCCGCAAAATGGGAAGAACAGGAAATTATAGGTAATCAATTAGCGGAACAGATGGAACATGAGTGGGCGGAAAATGGTTCGGTTGTAGAAGCGGAGGCGGCGGAATTACTGCAGGCAAAAGCAATGGGAATCTTGTCTATGGTCTTGCCCAAAACGTTTACCCTTTCCAATAAACAGATTTCAAGAGAACAGCAGACATCGAATCGAACACTACATACGGGGAGAGGAACATTTTCGGGAAGAACGGGAATGAATGGAGTGGAAGAGAAGCTACTGTATCAAAAATATCTGGAGGAGCATTTTAGTTCGGCAATTGAAAAGAAAGCGGAAAACCGAACGATGGATTATGAATTGGAATATATACTATATGGCAAATCATCGGATAAGGAGAATCTGGAGGCTGTCGTTAATCGGTTATTGTTGGTACGTTTTGCAATGAATTATGCCTATCTCAGGAGTAATACACAAAAGCAGGAAGAGGCAGCAGCGTTGGCGGCAACCATTTCAGCAATTCTCTTACAGCCGGAATTAGTAGAAGTGGCAAAAGAAGTGCTGTTGATTTTGTGGGGGTTCGGAGAAAGTGTTATGGATATCAGAACACTGTTGGCGGGCAATCGTGTGGCAATGGTGAAGGATGATACGAACTGGCAGTTACAATTATCATCCGTGTTTCAACTAGGGACGGCAATGGATATGCAGGAAGGCAGGGATGATGAGAATGGAATGAAGTATACACAATATTTGCAAATCCTTTTATTTCTTGGACAAAGTTCAGAAATTACCATGAGGACTTTGGATAGAGTCGAGGAAAACCTGATATATGAAAAAGGAATGAAATATTTTAAGGCGGACAGATGTGTTACCAAAATAAAGCTTCAGAATACAGCAGATATATGGAACGGCAGAGTCTATCAGTTCCCTTGTGAATTTGGATATAACGCACAATGAACATATATAAGATGAAATTATGGAAGAAAACAGACTGATTTTGGGATTTGATACGGGTGTCTTTTCCTCTTTTTACAATCCCTCAAATAAATATAAAATGTGAAAGTCTTTAGAAAGGAAATCCGCATGATACAAAGTTATAGTTACTCATCTAAAATAAAACAGGAAAGGACATCTGTATCAGATTCCAAAATCAGTTCTGGAAGTGTGACAGTAGAGGCTGCGATGACCATCCCCATCTTTCTGTTTGCCATACTTTGTATGGTGTATCTTTTGGAGATACAAAGCATTCAGTTCAGTATTGCTGCGGCAACACAGCATGCGGGGAAGCTGGCAGCAGAACAGATACCGGTTGTATCCGTATTGAATCCCATCAAGTTAAAAACAGACATTGTCAATATTGTCGGGGCAGAACGGCTGGATAGAAGCATCGTGGAAGGTGGAAGCGGAGGAATTCAATGCTTTACTTCGTATTATGATTCTGGTGATGAAGTGGTACATATTCGGGTGAGTTATCGTGTGCGTTTGCCGTTTCCGGAGTACATGCATATTGGGCAGAAGATTTGTCAGGAAGTAGAGATCAAAGCATGGACAGGGTATCAACATATGGGGCTGGATGAGGACGATGACAGTATTGTGTATATTGCGGATACAGGAAGTGTATATCATAGCGATTATCAATGTTCTGCATTGCATGTGCAGATTCGGTTTATTCCTCAAGCAGAATTATCCCATTATCGCAATGAATCGGGCGGGAAATATTATGCGTGTGAGCGTTGCGTACATGGGAATACCATGTCAGGTGTGTATATTGCCGATTATGGGTTAAAATATCATAATTCATTAAGCTGTAGCGGATTGAAGCGTTCGATTCGTACAGTAAAGAAATCACAGGTAAAAGGAAGGAGACCATGTAGCAAATGTGCCAATTGAGTCAGGGAATAAGTATGTTGTATTTATTGTTGTTATCCATATTGGATATGAGATTTCGAAAAATGCCGGTATGGTTATTGATTACAGGAGGCATGGCGGCAAGTGGTTATCAGATATGGAAAGGAATCGGGGGTGATGTTCCGTCAATTGCGTTGATCATTGCAGGAGCAACAGTGGGAATTTTATTTCTGGGAGTCAGTAAAATTACAAAAGAAGCATTGGGATACGGAGATGGAATTGTGATTTTCATTATGGGCATATATTTAGGTTTCTGGAATCTGGCAACGGTATTGATGATTGCGTTTTTTGCAGCTTCCATTCTGTCACTTTTCCTGCTGATTTCAAAGAAAAGCGGGAGAAAAATGACGATGCCGTTTGTCCCGTTCTTATGTATTGGGTACGCAATGTTTATATTGATGGAATAGAGTGAGGAATGTGAAAAGGCGAGAAAAATATCGAGAATTACAAGGGGTTATAACAATTGAAATGGCATATTTGATGCCGATTGTTTTCATGGTATTTGTGTTGGTCGTATATACGGCTTTCTATTATCATGATAAACAGATTTTAATTGGTGCAGCATCGGAAACGGCTGTGGTTGGAGCACAGAGAGAACGCATACATAAGGAAAAAAGCAATCTTGAGTGGTTCTGCAAAGAGCGGGTAAACGGAAAACTGATTTTATTTGCAGAAGTTAAGGTTACGACATCGACGACAAAAGAATGGGTAGACGTAGATATTTATGCGAAAAAAAGGAAAATGAATCTGCATATCAGACAAAGGGCCCCAATCGTGAATCCGGAAAAGAAGATCCGAAGAAAACAGATTTTAGAAAAATATATGGAAAATACGGAAGATGAGTGAGGAAAGAGAATGTTTCAGGCACAATATGAATCAAAGTTAAATCATACAAATCTACATATTTATATAGATAAACCATATGAAGAAGATTATCAGATACCAATGCTTCAAAAAAATCAAATAACAGGAATTCTGTCGGTGCGTGGAAGTGAGGCAGATGAAAAAAGCTGTTATACATATGATACGAAAGGGTTCCGTCCGATGTCTGTTATCTATGACAAGAAGCCGATTCAACAGAAAGAGATACAATCGTTAGTACTGGAACTGCTCCAAATTGTTGAGAATCTGGAGGCGTATATGTTGAATCCAGATTGTCTCATTTTGAATCCGGAATATATATTTCTAAATGAAAACCAATGGTATTTTTGTTATCTTCCGGGTCTGGATACAAAGCTGAATCAGTCATTTCATCAATTGACGGAATACTTTGTAAGGACTTTAGATTATGGTGATACTAATGGGATTGTGTTGGCGTACGAACTTCATAAAGCAACCTTACAGGAGAATTATGATTTGCGAGAGATCATGATTCAGTATGAGGCTCATGAGGAAGAACGTAAACGTACAATGGAAGAATGGAAAGAAGAGCAACAGCAGAAAAGGAACAAAGCTCTATTTGGGGAACAAGCGGAAGGAGTACAAATGCAAGTTGCGGAGGACTATGGCAATGTATTTACGCTGACTGACGAAGAAGAACGATATACCCTTGGAGGAAGGCAGAATTATTATGGAGAGGATGAAGAAGCGCAAACAATCAGAGAAGAAGGCGGAACATGGAAACCATGGAGAAAAGCGGCGAAAAGACTGAAACGGAATCGTTGGGGAAGCTGGAATGATTTTATTGTGGAGGGAGAGGATTCTGACTTGATGTAAGACAAATAAAATTATTTTTCTTCTATTTTCTGAAAAAATGGGATATACTGGAAACAGTATTAAATTTCAGAGAAAGAAGGAACAGTTATGAGAGATGATAATTGTATTTTTTGTAAAATAGCAGCAGGGGAGATTCCATCAGCAACATTATATGAAGACGACGATTTTCGTGTAATCTTAGACTTGAATCCGGCATCGAAAGGACATGCACTGATTTTGCCAAAAGAGCATTATAGAAATCTGTATGACTTAGACGATGAACTGGCAGCAAAAGTTCTGGTACTTGCTAAAAAAGAAGTAAACAAATTAAAAGATGTATTGGGCTGTGATGGCTATAATATCGTACAGAACAATGAAGAGGTTGCAGGTCAGTCTGTATTCCATTTCCATATGCATATGATTCCTCGTTATAAAGGAGATAATGTGGGACTTGGTTGGAAACTTGGAACATTAACAGATGAAGATAAAGAAGAAATTTTGAATAAATTAAAATAGCACTGGAGAAGAACATTGATTGAAGGTCATGAAATCAAAGAGATTTATGATGAGTATAAACAGTTAATTCTGAAGGTGGCATATTATTATTCAAAAAATCCGGGACTGGTAGAAGATATTGCACATGATACTTTTATGTTATTTATGGCGGATGCGAAGAAAAAGAAATCCCTTGATGAATATACAAGCATAAAAGCATGGCTGTCAGTTACAGCAAGAAATGTTGCATATAATTACAATACAAAGATGAAACGTGAAGTACATATCAGTGATGAGTCGAATAAAACACTTGAAATGTATTTGGATGAAAAAGTACAAGAAGATAGTGCAGAAGGACATTACCTGAGTGAATTGGAACAAGAGAAGCATATAACATTGCACGAAAGTGTTATGGCAGGTCTTTTGAAAAAGAATGAACGATGGTATGAAGCAATTATGCTGACATATGATATGGATATATCGCAGGTAAAGGCGGCTGGAATCATGGGAATGAGTACACAGTCGTTCTATGTAATGCTTCACAGAGCAAAGAAATGGATTCGTAAGAAATATGGAGTAGAATACGAAGAGCTGGATGAGATATAAAAAGTTCAAGACTCGAATAAGAGCCTTGAACTTAATATTTATTACTACATTTTTGAGAAGTAATGATGTAAGAATTACTTCTTCAAATGAACTTCTTCAATTAATTTGGTGATTGTATTAATGGAGTCGTGCTGTCCTGAATTACGCATGGCATCCATGTAAGTAGCACGATTGGTGTAAAGGTTGTTGACCGCTTCAAGGAGAGTATCCTTGGTTGTTTCCTCTTCTTCCAGAACCATACTGAATCCCTGGCGTTCAAAGGAACGTGCATTCAAAATCTGGTCGCCTCGGCTGGCATTTTTGGAAAGTGGGATAAGCAGGTTTGGTTTGCAAAGTGCAAGCAATTCGCAGATGGCATTGGCACCGGCACGTGAAATTACAATATCGGCAAGGGCGAATATATCACATAATTCATCTTTGATATATTCAAACTGAACGTAGCCTTCTGTTCCGACTAAAGACTGGTCGAGCTTTCCTTTTCCGCAGAGATGAACAACCTGGAATGTCTTCAACAGTTCAGGAAGTGCACCACGGACTGCGTTATTGACAGCAACAGAACCAAGGCTTCCGCCGATTACGAGGATAACCGGTTTCTCGGCTGTGAATCCGCATAGATCAAGTGCAGCAATCTTGTTACCGGAAAGAAGTTCCTGACGGATTGGAGAACCGGTCAGAACAGCCTTGCCTTCCGGAAGCTGTTCTAAAGTCTCTACAAAGTTACAACAGACTTTCGTTGCAGAAGGAATCGCAAGCTTGTTGGCAAGTCCCGGAGTCATATCAGATTCGTGGATAATAACCGGTACTTTGTTGCGTTTGCCAGCCATAACAACAGGAACAGATACAAAACCACCTTTGGAGAAGATAACGTCCGGCTTCAACTGGCGAATCAGTTTATTGGCTTCACCGAGTCCCTTTAATACACGGAACGGATCGGTAAAGTTCTGCAAACTGAAGTAACGACGAAGTTTACCGGATGAAATACCATAATAAGGAATCCCGAAAGGTTCAATTAATTCCTTTTCGATTCCATTGTAAGAACCAATGTAGTGAATATCATAGCCGAGCTCCTTTAATTTAGGAAGCAAGGCAATATTTGGAGTAACATGTCCGGCAGTTCCACCGCCGGTAAGTACAATTCGTTTCATATAAAAAAGACCTCCATAGAAGTTATAAATGAATGCTACACTACACAATACGATGTGTTTCGTAACAAAATCATCATAAATTCATAATAAACGTATTTAAAGAAATGTCAAGATAAACAAAAGGGTTGCTGTTTGCGGAGTATGGATAAACAGTGACAAACAAAAAGCAATAAGTAAGAGGCAATGGCATGAAAAAATTGAGAAAACTCTCACTAAAAGAGGAGCTTGAAAAAGAAGCTGCCGAAATAGAAAAAGAACTAGAGGCCCATCCGGAATTAGATGAGCTGAAAGTCAGTAAAGAGCTGGATGATGCAATCTATGCGGAAATCCACAATTATGAAAAAGAACAAGAAGAAAATAAAATCAAAGAACTTCCGATTCGGACATACAAGAAAAAGAGGAAAATGAAGCTGGCAGTAGCACTGGTAGCTGTTCTTGTGTTGGTTATGGGGATGAGTGTGTCCAGTGTGGGAAGTAAGTCGTATATGAAGGTGCTGATAGAGAAATTCACAGGGAAGTCGCAGGTGGATGTGACGAATGTGAAGGATATGGATAGCATGGAAAATGAAGATGTAGAGGAGGCAAAAGCATACCAAGAAATTGATGATAAATTAAATACACAAATTGTCAGAATACGAGAACGACCACGGGGAATGCAATATCAATCATGTTTTGTGGATGAAAATATTAACCAGGTAAATATTTATTATGTGTTGAACAATAAATCTATTAGATATGATATTTATACAAATTATAATGATTCATCAAAAGGAAGTATAAAAGCAGATATTAAGATCGATGAATATACAATGAAGGTTCAAGATGTTGAAATCAGGTGTGAAGAAAGAAAGATAGAGGATCGTGATGAAAAATTGCAAATTGCTGAATATGAATATAAAGGGGTCTATTATCAATTAAAAGGGATAATGCAAAAGGAAGATATGAAAAAAATAATAAAAAATTTATTTTTTTATTAAAAAGGCGTAAGGATTTTGAGTATTGTTTGTCTTATAGATATATAGACATATAAATAGGAGGGCAAATGAGAAAAAAATTTTTATCCACATTAAGTATTGTATTGATAATATGTTCATTATTTAGCATGACATTGAATGCAGCGGAGGTAGAAGAAAAAATAGTTGATGGCTCGTATTTGACATTGCAAGAAAGTTCATCAGGTCAAAATGCAAATTATAATTTGCGTGGAAAATATATGATGGATGGGTCATGTACAATTTCAAAAGCGGGAATAGGAAAAATTTATGTATATGGTCAGACAACTGCTCATGAAACTATAGATAAAGTTGGAGTATTAATATATATCGAGCAGTATGATGAAAAAAATGATGAATGGAATGTAATAGAAACATTATCTAAAGAAAGCAAGGATACATATTATGTATCGACTGCAAAAAGATTGACGGTTGAGAGGGGAACATACTATCGTGTACAGGCAGAACATTTTGTAACACAGGGAGATGAGTTTGAAGAAGATATATCTTTCACCGACGGCATCATGATCGACTAGCCAACCTATAATCCTTTTTCTTCGAGCAATCACACCGGTCGCCGTTTGCTTGAATTGAGCAACTATTGACTAAGATTTTAGAAAATAGGTCCAATTCTAAACACAAACTGTACCAAACCTTATCAGCAGACGGCGACCGGTGTGATTGCTCGAGGAGCATAAAAACTGCATAGAGAGAATTAAGAGCTATACATGACGTATAAAGTTGTGTATAGCTTTTTCTATTATGGAAAAGTTTATATAAGTATTATAAATATTATCCAATGAGAAATTTCAGAAAAACAATGGAATAATATTAGAAAAATGATACAATATGGTTACTATTGGAGTGAACGATAACATTATTGATGTAATGAAGGGACAGGAAGTTAGGATTATGGGAAAAGTAATTAGTATTGGGAATCAGGGGTTTGAGTCTCTGAGACAGAGTGATTTCTTTTATATAGATAAGACTGCATTTATTAAAGAATGGTGGGAGTCCGGAGATGAAATCACATTGATTGCGCGTCCGCGCCGATTTGGTAAAACACTCAATATGAACATGCTGAATTGCTTTTTCTCAGAAAAATATGCAGGTCGTTCAGATCTGTTTGAGGGGTTATCGATATGGAAGGAAGCAAGTTATCGAGCGTTACAAGGAACATATCCGGTAATCTTTTTGAGTTTTGCATCGGTAAAAGGTGATAATTTTATTGACACGAGGAATCAGATTATTGATGCGCTGAATGAAGCATATAAAGTGCATTATGATTTGTTGCAGAGTGAATCTTTGACAGAGGGAGAGCGAGCAGTTTTTCAGCAATTGGATTGTTATACCAAAGATGCTTCGGTGCAGAAACAGATATCGAATGATATTGTATGTAGTGCGCTTCGTACACTGTCCGGTTGTTTGCAGAAAATTTATGGTAAAAAGGCGATTATTCTTTTAGATGAGTATGATACCCCGATGCAGGAAGCCTATGTATATGGATATTGGGAAGAATTCACAGCATTTATCAGAAGTCTTTTTAATGCAACGTTTAAAACAAATCCGTATTTAGAACGGGCGGTTATGACCGGAATTACGCGTGTATCAAAAGAGTCTATTTTCTCGGATTTAAATAATTTGAATGTGGTTACAACGACTTCGAATGAATATGAGACATGTTTTGGATTTACAGAGAAGGAAGTATTTGATGCTTTAGCCCAAAATGGAATGGCAGAACAAAAAGAAGTTGTCAAGCAATGGTATGATGGTTTTACATTTGGTAAGTATCGAGACATTTATAATCCATGGTCCATTACCAATTTTTTGGATAAAAAACAATTGCGTCCATATTGGGCAGCTACAAGTTCCAATGGTTTGATTAATAAATTACTGCAGTCGGCATCAGCGGAAATTAAAGAAAAAATGGAGCAATTACTGCAAGGTGAGGAGATTGTGGTCAATTTTGATGAACAGATTGTATTTGAACAGCTTAATCAAGATGAGAATGCAATATGGAGTTTGTTGCTTGCCAGTGGATATTTGAAAGTAGAAGAGATAGAATATCGCGGAATACTCTTGGAGCCATGGTATCACTTGAGCATCACCAATCTTGAGACGATGAGCATGTTCTCAACTATGTTTAAGGGGTGGTTTCATGTGACGCAGTCCAGTTATAATCGTTTTATGAAAGCATTGCTTCAAGGGGATGTGGAAGCGATGAACCATTATATGAATGAGGTTGCACTGGCGACATTTAGCTATTTTGATACGGGCAAAGGGATATCAGATAAAGGAGAACCGGAACGTTTCTACCATGGATTTGTGTTAGGATTAATGGTGGATCTGAGAGAAAGTTATGAGATACGTTCAAATCGAGAAAGTGGATTTGGTCGATATGATATCCTGATGATTCCGAGAGAAAAAGAGAATTTTCAAACACCCGCAATTGTGTTAGAGTTTAAAGTTCATAATCCCAAAAAGGAAAATAGTCTGGAAGATACTGTTCGGTCGGCCCTGCAGCAAATTGATTTGAAACGATATGATGAAGAATTATTGGATGCAGGCATAGCGAGTGAGAACATCCGTCATTATGGTTTCGCTTTTGAAGGAAAACAAGTGTTAATAGGATAGAAAGAATGGATTACAAGAGAATCAAGCGTTCTCCGGTAATCCATTTTTCATTGCCAGACATACGGAAAATGGATCCGATGCCATGTTTATCCATTAATAATTCACTCAAATCGGTTAAGCGATACCTACTCAGCAATTGCTTCTTTCAATGCCTGAGCAAGCTGGTCAGGACAGGATGTAGACTTAAATCCGCAACGGATTCCCTCGAGGCGGGAAATTGCTTCGTTAACATCCATGCCTTCAATAAGATGAGAGATTCCCTGAAGGTTACCATTACATCCGCCTGTGAATGCAACGTTTCTCACTTTATTATCTTCGATATCGAACTGAATCATCTGTGAACAGACACCTTTTGTCTTGTATTCCATGATATATTCCTCCTAAATGAAATGTATGAATCAAAGAATGCTACTATTGTCTATGGATAAATTCATTGGGCAAGGCAACATTCTCTAAGCAAAATCGATTATAACAAAATACCAAAGAAATGTAAATCATCTCAACAATCGTATGTCACAATCCACGCAAATCCACGTAAAATCGACAAGGTTATAAGCAATGGACTAAGAAACAAATCTGTTATGAGAGAGAAAGAAAACAGTTTTAGTTGAGGGATTTGTTCTGTAGAAACACGGATTTACAGGCAGAAGCGGGAACTGTACACAGTGGATGTAAGAGGAAGTGTTTGTAGAAATTTGTAGAACGATTTATAGAGCGGAAACGGACAAGTTGGTCTATAATAGCCTCAACACAATCCGGATTATTGTGTGTAAAAATATAGGACTGTTCACAAAAGGCAAGTGAATGGTGAGAATAGAAGCAGGAGGGCTAAGTTATGTTCTATGACGTGGTAACAGGTACAGATATCGTATTTCACTTAATGGTTGCGGTAGGCGTAATCGGAATTGTTGCGAAATTGATGAATCTGCTTACAATTCGCCGTATGCTCGGTGCGGCGGCTAATATGTCAAAGAGTACACACAAGCTGATAAAATTGGTGCGTTCCAAATACGAACAGGCATGCATGCTGCGTGACAGCGTGGAAAATACAGAAGCATTTGTAGAAAAGTACATTTATGAGTATCGCGGGAATTTCCTGAAATTACATACCTGGAGACAGCTTGAGCGTCAGACTGTCTGGGGTGCAGGAATTCTGGCTGCGATTGGAGCCATATCCTGGTATCAGACAGCAGGTGTTTGTGAAGAGATGTACCAGTATGTCATGTTGGGAGCTGCGGAGATGATTCTCTTATTCGTTGTGGGACAGATATCCGACGAACAGTACAAACTGGATGCGGTTAAGAATTACATGGTAGAATATCTGGAAAATGTTTGTGCAAGCAGATATCGTCGTCAGCAGCAGAGTGAGAGGGAGCAGATTGATGTGATCCAGACGGAAAATGCGCAGGAGGCAGTCCGTAGAGTTATGAATGGAACAGCTCCGGAGGAGACATATTTGCAACAGGAGAAGGAGGAGCAGAATAATACAAATAACAACTCCGATGAGGGATTGTCCATCAATATTGAAGGGAAGCCAAGAAATGTATTAAAAGGGGAAGGGGCAAGGCAGTTGCTCCGCAAAGCATCAAAAGAGCAGAAGGAGGCTGATTCGGAAGCAGATTTGAAAGAGGAAACCATCCGTCAGATCCTTGAAGAATTTTTGGCATAAAAAAGAAAATATATATTGGTTGCGACTCATTTTTCAGGGGAATAGGCTGCAAAGGTGTCATTCCAGTCTAAATATCAACGAAATGTCTGTGAATCATCTGTGAATACTTGCTTCAAGGCTTGCTAGAAGTTGAAATCTATAGTATGATTAAGACTCAAAGGAGTTGAAAAAGATGAGTGTAGCAACAATACTAATTGCATTGATCGTGGTGGCTGTAATTCTGCTTGGAATTATTATTACCGTTATTGTAAAGAGTCGTAAAGTAAAACCGGAAGAAGGCTACGATGAGGAGTCTGACGAGGACGACTATGATGGTGATGATTATGATGACGAGGATGACGAAGAAGAGGAAGAAGTAAGACCTCGTCGCAGACGACCTGTGAGACAGACTGACGAGACAGTGCCGATTCAGGTGCAGAAACCAAAGAAGACAAAGAGACAGTGGAAGATTATTATGGAGAATCTGGATTCATGGGAGAAGTATACCTTTATATTCTATGATAACATCGGAATCGGAAGAGGTAAGAGAACTCCGGAATTCGAGAAATATATCACCATTAATGATGATCCAAGAATTTCAAAGTTGCATTGTGCAATCATTCACGAGGGTGACAAATTATATCTGAAAGATATGGAATCACGCAACGGTACATATTTGAACGGACAGCTTTTGGAGGAGCCTGTTGCGATCCAGAAAGAGGATGTAATCGGTCTTGGACAGACAAAGATTGAAGTGAAGAAGATTTTGCGCGAGCGCGATTAACAGAATAAGGAAAACGAGAAAAGCGTTGTTGTAAGATAGGAGGTAAGTATATGAAGTTATTCCTTTACAACAACGCTTTAGCATGCTAAAATGTTACGCAAAGCGATTAAGACAAAAATGATAAAATCAGGAGGTCGTACATGATTAAGTTATATGAAAATGGAGTCTATTTATTAAATGGTACTGAGATAGTAGAAGATAATGGCGGTGCGCAGGTTCCTCTGACAAAAGAAGAGGCTGCGAAGAACACCATGGCTTACGGCATTTTGAATGCTCATAATACATCCGGTAATATGGAGAATCTGCAGATTAAGTTTGATAAACTGACATCGCATGATATCACATTTGTAGGAATTATCCAGACTGCAAGAGCTTCAGGACTTGAGAAATTCCCGATTCCATATGTTTTGACAAACTGTCACAATTCACTGTGTGCAGTTGGCGGTACAATCAACGAAGATGACCATATGTTTGGACTTACATGTGCGAAGAAATACGGTGGAGTCTATGTTCCACCTCATCAGGCAGTAATCCATCAGTTTGCCCGCGAGATGCTCGCTGGCGGAGGCAAGATGATCCTTGGTTCTGACAGTCATACTCGTTATGGTGCACTTGGAACAATGGCAATGGGCGAAGGCGGTCCGGAGCTTGTAAAACAGTTGCTGAACAAGACTTATGATATTAAGATGCCGGGCGTGATCGGAATCTATCTGGACGGCGAGCCGATGAAAGGTGTCGGACCTCAGGATGTGGCACTTGCCATTATTGGAGCTACATTTAAGAATGGTTATGTGAACAATAAAGTAATGGAATTTGTCGGACCTGGTGTTGCGAACTTAAGTGCTGATTTCCGTATCGGTATTGATGTTATGACAACTGAGACGACTTGTCTGTCATCTATCTGGAGAACGGACGAGAAGATTAAAGAGTTCTATGAGATTCACGGAAGAGTCGGTGATTACAAAGAACTGAATCCGGGAGCATGTTCATACTATGATGGTATGGTTTATGTAAATTTGAGCGAGATCAAACCAATGATCGCGATGCCGTTCCATCCAAGTAATGTATATACAATTGACGAGGTGAATGCAAACCTGAAAGACATTCTTCATGATGTAGAGCAGAAAGCTCTCGTAAGTCTGGATGGTGCTGTTGAGTATTCACTGCAGGATAAGATTCGTGATGGCAAATTCTATGTAGAACAGGGAATTATTGCCGGATGTGCAGGTGGTGGATTTGAAAATATCTGTGCTGCGGCAGACATCATTAAAGGTAAGAATATCGGAGCAGATGAATTTACATTCAGCGTATATCCTGCAAGTACACCGATTTACATGGAACTTGTGAAAAATGGTGCGGTAGCTGACTTGTTAGAGGCAGGTACAATTGTAAAAACAGCATTTTGCGGACCATGTTTCGGTGCCGGAGATACACCTGCTAACAATGCATTCTCTATCCGTCATTCTACAAGAAACTTCCCGAACAGAGAAGGTTCTAAGCTGCAGAGCGGACAGATTTCTTCCGTTGCACTTATGGATGCACGTTCCATTGCGGCAACAGCAGCAAACAAGGGATTCTTAACACCTGCAACAGCAATGGATGTAGAATACAAAGGACAGAAATATCATTTCGATTCCAGCATTTATGCCAATCGAGTATTTGACAGCAAGGGCGTAGCTGACCCATCTGTTGAGATTAAATTTGGTCCGAATATCAAAGACTGGCCGGCAATGTCAGCATTACCTGAAAACCTGATCTTGAAAGTAGTATCTGAGATTCACGATCCGGTTACAACAACAGATGAGTTGATTCCATCAGGAGAGACTTCATCTTATCGTTCTAACCCGCTTGGACTTGCAGAGTTTGCATTATCAAGAAAAGATCCTGCATATGTAGGTCGTGCAAAAGAAGTACAGGCTGCACAGAAAGCAATCGAAGCCGGTGAATGCCCAATTGAAGTTTTGGAAGAACTGGAACCTGTTATGGATACAATTCAGAAAGAATATCCGGAAGTCGGCAAAGGAAACATTGGCGTAGGAAGTACAATCTTCGCTGTAAAACCGGGAGATGGTTCTGCCCGTGAGCAGGCGGCATCCTGCCAGAAAGTACTTGGAGGATGGGCAAACATTGCGAATGAATACGCAACAAAACGCTATCGTTCAAACCTGATCAACTGGGGTATGCTTCCATTCCTGACAGATGCAGACCACGAAGCACTTCCATTCAAAAACGGAGATTATATTTTCGTACCGGATGTGAGAAAAGTGGTAGAAGAGAAACAGGCTACAGTGAAAGCGTATGTAGTTGGAGATGAACTGAAAGAGATTGAACTGAAACTCGGCGAGATGACTGATGCAGAGCGTGAGATTATCTTGAAGGGATGTTTGATTAATTATTATAGAGGATAAAAATGAGAGCTGTCGTAATTGATGCGATGGCTCTTTTTGTATGGTAAAATAAAATTAGAAACCATGCAACAAATCAATGATTTTTTAACTCTAATAGATATAAAAGGAAACGGAAAGGGGGCAGGTGCATGAGTCGTTATGAATCGAGTTCCGAATTACAATTAATTCGAAAGGCAAAGCGTGGGGATGTGAAAGCATTTTCTGAACTATACGCACGAATTTATCAGGAACTATATAAATTTGCATTATATACGATGAAGCATCGACAAGATGCGGAAGATGTCGTGAGTGAGACTGTCATTATTGCATATGAGAATATAAAGAAGTTAAAGAAAGAAGAATCTTTTCGTAGTTGGATTTTTACAATTTTGATGAATCAATGCCGAAAGCATTTTAAACAGCAGGGGAAAACAGAAGAACTAAAAGAAGAGATGGAGGCAGAACGGGTAACGTCAGAGGACAATCAAGATCTTTATCAGGCGTTTCAAACGTTGGTGGATGAGGAGAGGATTATTTTGTCCTGTTCCATATTAGAAGGTTATTCCAGTGAAGAGATTGGAGATATGTTGGAGATGAATTCAGCGACAGTGCGTTCAAAGAAGTTGAGAGCGTTGGAAAAACTTCGAAAAATCCTGAAAAGAGAGGAGTCGAAATTATGAATGAAAAAGAGTTGAAGAATCATATCGCAGATGAACATCAAGAAGATGAGAAGAATAGAGAGCTTGAAAAGGATATTCGTGAAGAGGCAGATAAGGTAGAAGTTCCGGAAGCGTTAAGACCGGAACAAATAGAAGTTATGCTGTTAGAGCGTACAGAAAAGAAGATAAAAAGATGGAAACCAATTTACACAGCAGTTGCAGCGGCGTGTTGTGTGCTCGTGGTTGGAGGAGCTGTGTTTGGAACACAGCAGAATAGAACGAAAGATTCTGATTTGGTTTATACGGCGTCTTCAAAAGAGGATGCTGCAACAGAGAAGCAGAATAAGGCAGCAGAAAGCAATTTGATAGCGACGGCTAAAGATTATGATGAGGTTTATGACTATGTCAAAGCACAGGAAGACAGTCAGTCAGTGCAGGCAAGAAGTGGTGTTGCAACTTATGGTGCTGAAGGAGCATCCACAACCAGTTCATCGGAAAAAGCAGTGGCATCCTCAGATACAGCTTCTATGCAAGCAGCAGACAGCGGTACAGCTGTAAATAATTATTCCGATACGAATGTCAGAGAAGACGGCGTTGGTGAAGGAGATATTGTCAAGACAGACGGAAAGAATCTGTATACATTGAACAATCAGAAGATACAGATCGTGAATATCGAGAGTGATACAATGGAACAAGTTGGTACAATCAAGTTAGATGAGAATAAAAATGTGTCTGAATTCTATGTTAAAGACAATCAGTTGATAGTCGTTTATACGGATACGGATTATGGTGATGAGTCTAACGGATATCGTTATCAGTCTACAACAACTGCAGAAGTATATGATGTCAGCAATCCGGAAAAGCCGACCTCAAAGGGGAAAGTATCGCAGAGTGGAAGTTTTCATACGATGCGGGTGAATGGCAATTATGTATATCTGCTGAGTGACTTTTACGCATCTGCTTCAAATGGCAAAAGTGAAGTGGCAGATTATGTTCCAAGTGTGCAGGGCAAATTAATTGGAGAGAGCAGCATCTGTATGCCACAGTATACGAGAGGGAATTACTACACAGTTATAAGCGCATTTTCACTGAATAATCCGGAAGAAAAGGTAGACAGCAAAGCGATATTCGGTGGTTCCGGGCTCGTATATGTCAGTCAGAATAACATTTATGTATGCGAGGCATATTATAATTCAGAAGATTCGGATGTGACGCAGACATGTATTCGTAAGCTTTCTTATAAAGATGGTAAGTTGGAGGCAGTAGGTCAGACAAAAATTGACGGCACATTAAATGATTCCTTCAGTCTGGATGAATATGATGGCAATCTCCGATTGGTGACAACAGTAAGTGCCAGTGGGAATTCCGGTGTTATGCCGTTGATATTATTTGGTGATACTGCAGATACTGATTTGGAGCAACAAAAGGATACCAATTATCTGTACGTGCTGGATGAAAATTTAAAAGAGTTATCCAAAATTGAAGATATTGCACAGGATGAACAGGTTTACTCAGCGAGATTTATCGGTAAGATGGGGTATGTTGTAACATACAAGCAGACAGATCCATTATTCTCAATTGACTTATCGGATCCGAAGAATCCAAATGTAGTAGGAGAATTAAAACTTCCTGGATTTTCGGAATATCTACATCCATATGGAGATGGGTTACTGTTAGGAGTCGGAATGGATGTAGATGAGACAGGAACTACGACCAATGGAGTGAAGTTATCGATGTTTGATATTTCGAATCCGGAAGAAGTTGAAGAGGTTCAGAAATATGTGTTAGAAGATTGTTACTCTACGGATATTGCATATAACTATAAAGCAGCAATGATTGATGTCGACAAGAATTTGATTGGTTTTACAGCTTATAGCGGTAATTCGAAATATTATATTTTTTCTTATGACAAATCAGCTTTCAAATGTGTGTTTGAAAGAGAATTGTCAGGATATGGTGATGTGCGAGGATTATATGCCGGAAAGTATTTCTACTTAGTATCCGGGAATACTGTTGAAAAATATGAGTTAGATGGATTTAAGAAAGTGGATGATATTGTACTGTAAGAAGTATAGATGATGCAATGTTTTATAATGACCGTCACTGCTACTCTCATTGCTGTTCACAGATACTGTGAACAGCAATGAGAATCAGCAGCGGCGGTTAAAATTTCCGTAATTGTCAAATGTGAATCTATCCGATATAATAGATACATTATAGATAATTGTTTCGTTCGTATATACATGGGATTAAGTATATCGTAGAAAATACAAAGATTATCGGGAGGAAAATATGATTGAACAATCACAGTTTCGTAAGAAGTTAGAACAACTGCTGGAACAGGCAGATGCACAGGATAAACGTTTGACAAACGATCAGATTAAAGAATTTTTTGCAGAAGATGGACTGACAGAAGAACAGATGTTATTGGTCTATGATTTTCTGATGTCTCAGAAGATTGTTGTATCGGGATATTATAAACAAGAATCAGCAGAAGCAAAAGATACAGTGTTGGAAAATAACTTTACAGATGAAGAGAAGCAATATCTGGAAGAGTATACCGAAGATTTGAAGGCGATGAAACAGGAGCAGACAGGAGAGCGCGAAGAACTTTTGAAGAAAGCGGTGGCGCAGGATGCACTTGCAAAAAGTCGATTGATTGAACTGTATCTTCCGGAAGTAGTGGAAATTGCAAAAGAACTGCATGAGGAAGGAATCTATCTCGGAGATTGTGTACAGGAAGGCAATGTCAGTTTGATTCTCGCGTTGGATATGCTTCCGGAAACGGATGCCGATACATTTATCAAACAGGAGATCCGACAGGGAATTCTGGCGATGATGGAAGAGCACAAAGAATTAAAACGTCGTGATAAAAAACTGGAGAATCAGGTGAATAATCTGGATGAAACCTTGCATAAGATGGCAGATGAAAAAGGTCGCGGAATTACGATGAGTGAGCTTGCGGAACATATGAAGATATCGGAAGACGAGATTTTGGATATCATTAAACTGGCAGGCGAAGAGATGTACGATAAGTTTAAGAAATATAAGGACAATTAACATGATATTTGATACACATGCACATTATGATGATAAACAGTTTGATGAAGATAGAGAACAGATATTGGAATCTATGCAGGAGCAAGGCGTAGGAACAATTGTCGATGCCAGTGCGACGGTGGAATCATGGGATAGGGTTCTGGAATTGACGGGGCAGTATTCCTTTCTGTATGGTATGATTGGAGTCCATCCGGATGAAGTGGGTGATTTGAATGAGGATAACTTTGTACGAATGGAACAACTGCTTCAAGAAGAGAAAATCGTAGCAGTCGGCGAGATTGGACTGGATTATTACTGGGATAAAGAAAGTCACGAGATTCAAAAAGAATGGTTTATTCGTCAGTTACAATTGGCGAGAAAATTAAATATGCCGGTGAATATTCACAGCAGAGAATCCGCAGCAGATACCATGCAGATCATGAAGGAATATGCATCTGATATGAAAGCGATTATTCATTGCTATTCTTATTCAAAGGAAATGGCAGAAGAATATGTTAAGATGGGATATCTGCTTGGAATCGGTGGGGTTGTTACCTTTAAGAATGCGAAGAAGTTAAAAGAAGTTGTAAAGGCAGTGCCATTATCAAATCTTGTTTTGGAGACAGATTGTCCTTATCTTGCACCGGAGCCGAATCGTGGGAAACGCAATTCTTCGGCAAATTTGATTTATGTTGCACAGACAATTGCCCAGTTGAAAGGAACTGCGACAGAAGAAGTGATACGTGTGACAGAAGAGAATGCAAGAGCATTTTATGGATTAGTAAAATAGTAATGGAATCCCTGCAAAAGTGAACAAAAAAGCAGGACAGATATAAGAGGAGAAAATGAATGAAAGAACCTACATTAGGGAATCCGCAGAATACGATAGCTGTATTACAGAAATATAATTTTTCATTTCAGAAGAAATTTGGACAGAATTTTTTGATCGATACACATGTGTTGGACAAAATTATTGCTTCTGCGGAGATTACAAAAGACGATATGGTGCTGGAAATCGGACCTGGAATTGGAACGATGACACAGTATCTGGCATGTGCAGCAGGTAAAGTAGTTGCGGTTGAGATTGATAAGACATTGATTCCGATATTGGAAGATACATTATCAGAATATGACAATGTTCAGATTATTAATCAAGATGTATTGAAGGTTGACCTGGCGAAGTTGGCAGAGGAAGAGAATGGTGGACGTCCGATCAAAGTGGTTGCGAATTTGCCATATTATATTACAACACCGATTATTATGGGCTTGTTTGAGAACCATGTACCATTAAAGAGTATTACAGTTATGGTGCAGAAAGAGGTCGCAGACCGTATGCAGGTGGGACCGGGAACAAAGGATTACGGGGCACTGTCATTGGCAGTACAATATTATGCAAAGCCTTACATTGTGGCGAATGTACCACCGAACTGTTTTATGCCGCGTCCAAAAGTAGGTTCTGCTGTGATTCGGTTAGAGCGATATGAGGAACCGCCGGTACAGGTTACAGACGAAAAATTAATGTTTCGTATTATTCGTGCATCATTTAATCAGCGAAGGAAAACACTTGTTAATGGGTTGAAGAATTCATCGGAACTTCAATTTACAAAAGAAGAAATTGAAGCAGCAATTGAAAAGCTGGGGAAAGGTGCGAGTGTACGTGGCGAGGCACTGACATTGGAAGAATTTGCAAAATTGAGTAATAGCTTAGCAGAGGGAGTTCGCGAAGCATAAGATATTCGAATAAAATTAAGGGGGTTAAGCGCTGTAAAAGTGTGAGACAGATAGGAAAATATAAAAACTTTATAATCTAAAGAGATAAAATTTAATATACAATTCATTGTATAACAGGTGAAATTTTAGTATAATGAAGTGAATACGATGTAACTGTTCAATACAGATACGATACGACATGAAGGAGGAGCAGCAACAATGAGAGATGTAGACGACATTTTATTTAACAATACTCCTGCGATTCAGCAATTGGCATGTAAGTGTGAGGAGAATAACGCAATCGATAGAGACTTATATGAGAAGTATGAAGTCAAACGTGGATTACGTGATTTGAATGGTAAGGGTGTCTTAGCGGGATTGACAAACATATCCGATGTTTGTGCAAAGAAAATCGTGGATGGAGAAGAAGTGCCGTGTGCAGGTAATCTCTACTATCGAGGATACAATATCAAAGATCTGGTAAAAGGATTTTTGGATGCAAAGCATCCTGGATTTGAGGAAACAGCTTACTTACTCCTCTTTGGAGAGCTGCCGAACAAGCAGGAACTGAAAGATTTTCAGCAGATGTTGGCACAGAGAAGAATGTTGCCTCCAAACTTTGTACGTGATGTTATCATGAAGGCTCCAAGCCGGGATATGATGAATAATATTTCACGTTGTATTTTACAGTTATATTCCTATGATGCAAAAGCGGATGATACAGATATTCCGAATGTTCTGCGTCAGTGTTTGAACTTAATTGCACAATTTCCAATGTTGATGGTATATGGTTATCATGCATATAACTATCGCAGAGGGCAGGATTTATATATTTATGCACCGGATCCATCTTTGTCTACAGCAGAGAATATTCTGATGATGCTTCGAGAAGACCGCAAGTATACAGAGTTGGAGGCTGAGATTCTGGATATGGCACTGGTTCTGCACATGGATCATGGCGGTGGTAACAACTCTACATTTACAACTCATGTAGTTACTTCTTCAGGAACAGATACATATTCCACAATCTCCGCTGCGATGGCTTCCTTAAAAGGACCGAAGCATGGTGGTGCGAATATTAAAGTAACTCAGATGTTTGAAGATATGAAGTACAATGTAAAAGACTGGACGGATGATGATCAGGTTAGAGTTTATCTGGAAGCATTATTGAATAAAGAAGCGTTTGACCGCAAAGGTTTGATCTATGGAATGGGACATGCTATTTATTCTGTATCAGACCCGCGTGCGGAGATATTCAAAAAGTTCGTAAAGCGTCTTGCAATTGAGAAAGGCTGCGAGAAAGAATATGCGTTGTATGAAAAGGTAGAGCATATGGCACCGGAAGTAATTGCGGGAAAACGCAAGATGTACAAGGGTGTTAATGCCAATGTCGATTTTTATAGTGGATTGGTATATAGTATGTTGGACCTTCCACCGGCATTGTACACACCGATTTTTGCGGCAGCACGTATTGTTGGATGGAGTGCACATCGTCTTGAAGAGCTGAAGAATGTAGATAAGATTATTCGACCGGCATACAGACCGCTTGCACCGTATCGAGATTATATTAAATTAGATGACAGGTAGAGATTAACATGAAAGATGAATTTTACTTTCCATCAAAAGATGGCAATACTGAAATCCACACAATTGAATGGAAACCGGAAGGTGAAGTAAAAGCTGTGCTGCAGATTTGTCATGGCATGATAGAGTATGTAGATCGTTATGATGAGTTTGCCAGTTTCTTAAGTGAACAGGGTATTTATGTAGTTGGCAATGACCATCTTGGACATGGAAAGTCTGTTCAGAGTAAGTCGGAGTATGGCTATTTTCAAAAAGAATATGGCAATGCATGTCTGCTTGCGGATATGCATATGCTCCGGACAAGAACAGCAAAGAAATATCCGGAAGTACCATACTTTATGTTGGGACATAGTATGGGGTCTATTCTCCTGCGCCAATATATTCAGATGTATGGGAATGGTCTCGCAGGTGCGATTTTGATTGGGGTAGTTGCAGAACAACCGGTTCCATTGTTGAATTTTGGTAAAGTATTATGCAAAAGTCTTGCGGTAGTAAAAGGCGACCATTACAGAAGCAAGTTGGTCGAAGACATGGTAATCGGAACATTTAATAAGAAATTCAAAAATCCAAAGACAAGAGCAGACTGGGTTACCAGTGATGAAGAAAAATTGCAGGAGTATGTCAATGATCCACTTTGTTCATTCCATTTCACTGTGAATGCATATGGTAACATGCTAGATGGTATGAAACGGATGGAGAAGAAAGAGAATGTCTTTATGATTCCAAAACATCTCCCGATTCTGATGGCAGCAGGTGTAGAAGATCCTGCCGGAAAATGTGGAAAAGGCGTTCGGAAAGTCTATGAGAAATATAAGGCATCAGGAATTAAAGATGTTACATTGCAATTGTATGCAGGAGACCGGCATGAATTGTTGAATGAGACAGACAGAGCTCAGGTTTATCTGGATATTCAGTCCTGGATGGAAAACAGAATGTAGAAATAGAAACAGCGAAAACCCGTTAACCTTACGGCTAACGGGTTTCGTTGTTTTTATAGTTATCTAAAGGAATGAGAGTAAAGTGTACATCGGGAAGTTACGCCCGATGTCTACTTTATGAGGGGGGAGATAGTTGTCTTATCAACTATCTGAGATTATTATATCCAGAAAATGTGTCTAAAATATGTTGAATCTATAAAAGAAATCGAAAATTTATAAACAAGTTCGAAACTAAATATTAAGAAAACTGTGATTGACAGAATAACAATAAATAGTAAATAGAAAATAACAACAAAACAAAAACCCGTCAGCCGGATTCGCTAACGGGGTTTCTGTTTCTTATTTAACTAAAAGGAATGAGAGTAAAGTGCGATATCTTGGATTTTCCAAGATATCTTAACTTTATGAGGGGGGAGATAGTTGCTGTATCAACTATCTGACGTTAGTATATCGAGAAAATGTGTCTAAAATATGTTAAATATCTAAAAGAAATCGAAAAAATCTTATGAAAGTATGAAATCCACAAGAATTGCAGAAAAGTACGCGATAAATGGAAACATTAATAAAATCCTAAGATTTCCCCTAATCCTTTTTAATTTTTGTATTCTATCATGTATACTGTAAAGGAGGTGATGAACAATGTACAACATCGTAGTATGTGATGACGATAAAGAAATCGTAGAAGCAATAGATATATATTTGACTCAGGAAGGGTACCATGTCCTGAAAGCATATGACGGAGAACAGGCATTGAAGCTGTTGGAGACGGAGGACGTACATTTGCTGATATTGGATGTGATGATGCCAAGACTGGATGGAATTCATGCAACATTAAAGATCAGAGAGAAACACAGTATTCCGATTATTATTTTGTCTGCAAAATCAGAAGATGTAGATAAGATTCTGGGATTGAATGTGGGAGCAGATGATTATGTGACGAAACCATTTAATCCGTTGGAGCTGATTGCGCGAGTAAAATCACAGATTCGCCGCTATACACAGTTCGGTGGAACTGCGAAAGAGGAGAAGGATACCATCTACGAGACCGGAGGTCTTCAGATGAATGATGATCTGAAGCAGGTTACGGTCGATGGCGAACTTGTGAAGTTGACACCGATTGAGTACAACATTTTAAAATTACTAATGAAAAATCAAGGTAGAGTATTTTCAATCAATCAGATTTATGAATCTATCTGGAATGAAGAAGCAATTGGCGCGGACAATACTGTGGCGGTACATATTCGTCATATCCGAGAGAAAATTGAAATCAACCCGAGAGATCCACGTTATTTGAAAGTCGTGTGGGGAGTCGGGTACAAAGTGGAGAAACTGTAAATAGGGAGCATGATTCCAAGAACAGCGTTTCTCAAGTCAAAAAGTAAGGATGTGATTATATGAAGAAATGGTATAGAATGCCGATTACAAAGGCGCTACTGGTTATCGTAGCAATTATCACGGCGATGGTAACCGGAGTCAGTGCAGTCATTCTGTTCGGAATGAGGGGAGACCTGTATGGTACGAATCTGCAACAGGAGAAAAAATATGAAGATTCAGAATCTTTTGAATCGACGATGTATCAGACTGCATCTTATATCGCAGACCAGATTCGTATACGAAATGAATTTGAGTTGGATGGAACGTATGACCCGGAGAAAATCGTAGATATCATGGAATATGCAAAAAATGGAACCATTTCTGGAAAGAATGATTCTGGGATTGCGTATAAGTTAGGGAATTTGGTTGAATGGGCCAAGGTAGGACAATCGGGAAATACAGACGAGCAAGGTAATATTATTGTGTGCAAGAAGAAAGATGGCACATATTATTATTACTATTATGATGAGTTCAGAAATCTGATTGATGATGGAAAGCTTCAGATTATCGTGAATGGAGCTCAGCTTCGTTCAGATGAAACCGCAGAGAACACAAGCCAGCTTCAGGAGTTTTATGACAATCTTGATTATAATGCTGCGTATGGAGAAGGATTAAGTAATTTTTATGACAGTCTTCGGATAGAAAATACAGAGAATGATTCTGTTTATACAGACTGTTGGATATATGCCGATAATACAAGTTATACAGACTATGGGGCACAAGAAGTTGCGGCACCGATTGGAGCAAAAAATCTACTCGCTTTAATAAATGAAAATGAAGATTTGAACGGAAAATTAACAGAGATATGCAGTAGTCTGGGTAGTACGCTGGATGATATCAGCTATGATGCAGAGCAGTATGACGAATATAAGCAGGGAGCAGATGAATGGGCAGAAGGGAATACAAACTTTGCATATTTGTTGGTGGATCAGCAGACAAAACAAGTGTATACCAACAATAGTGCATGGACGAAATATGCAGATGTTGAGAAGAACATAGATGCAATAAAATCAGCGGAGCACAGCAAATATGTTGTAGTAGAACCGAAACTTTCAGACTTTGAATCCAATCTGAAAGATGTTAATGCGAAAAAGTGGCAGCAGATATTTCATACTTTGAATAGCAAGGATAAATCTTCTGAACGGTACATTTTTGCAGCAAAAGTGGATACTACCTACCCGATTCAGGATGTATTTTACACATATAATCAGAGCTACCAGAAATATGCACCATATGCGAGAAGCGCGATCGTGCTTACGATTCTTGGCAGCATCGTATGTCTGGTTGTGTTATTCTGGCTGACTTGGGTTGCGGGAAGAAATACAGAAGATGATGCACTGCATCTTACAGCATATGATCATTGGAAGACGGAACTGGGAGCGGCCGTTGTAATTGTTCCGTGGTTATTCTTCACGGGAATGATAAGCGCATCGTGGAATGGATTCGGCTATCAGGCTATGGATGTGGACAGTTCATATTATCAGCATTTTTATGTATTCTCTATCTCCAAAGGAGATATGCTGATCTGGGCGGTCTATATGGGAGTCAGCATGGCATTGTTCCTTATCGGATATCTCAGTCTGGTGCGAAGAATCAAAGGAAAGAATTTCTGGAAAAACAGTATTCTCTACATCGTTTTAAAATGGTGTGTAAAAGTGTTGAAAGGATTCTGTAGATTCTGCAGAACGTTCTGGAAAAATCGAAGTATTACCTGGCGTGCAGTGTCACTGTTCATCATTTTTGTATTGATTCATTGGCTTGGATTGACATCGGGAGCCGGATTGTTCATTCTTATCATGTTTGGAGCGGAAATTGCAGGGCTATATTATATTGTGCAAAATGCAATCGCAAAGGATAAAGTTCGCAAAGGAATCCAACAAATTGCATCCGGTGATCTGGAATATCAGATTCCAACAGAGCATCTGAAAGGGGAATACAAACAGACCGCGGAGATGGTCAATGACATTGGAAATGGGCTGAATCGTGCGGTCGATGAAAAAATCAAGAGTGAACGACTTAAAACAGATTTGATCACCAATGTGTCCCATGATATTAAAACACCGCTTACTTCTATTATCAATTATGTGGATTTGTTGAAGCGGGAGGAGATTGATAATCCGAAAATCCAGGGATATCTCGAGGTGCTGGATGCGAAGTCACAACGATTGAAAACACTGACGGAGGATGTAGTTGAGGCTTCCAAAGTCAGCAGTGGAAATATCAATCTGCAAATGATGGATGTCAACTTTGTGGAAATGTTGAACCAGACAATCGGTGAGACGGAGGAGAAGATGGCTGCAAATAATCTGGAGGTCATTGCGACAGTTCCGGAGAAACCGGTGATCGTACATGTGGACGGACGCAGAATGTGGAGAGTACTGGAAAATATTTTCAACAATGCGGCAAAATACGCGATGCCGGGAACCCGTGTTTATGCAGATCTGCAGACCAAAGAAGGCAATCTGGAGTTTACATTAAAAAATATTTCGGCACAGAAACTGAATATCAAAGCGGAAGAGTTGACAGAGCGATTCATTCGCGGAGATATTTCGAGAAGTACGGAAGGAAGCGGACTTGGTCTTTCGATTGCAAGTACGTTGACAGAGATGCAGGGTGGAAACTTTGAGCTATATCTGGATGGAGATTTGTTTAAAGTAACAATTACGCTGCCTCTTGCAGAAAAATAATAAATTTTATAAGAGAAGTTTGTTCCATAATGACTGAGGTGTTATGGAGCAAACTTCTTTGTTCATTTTGTAATTTTTTACAGTTTGTATGTAAAATCAAAGAAAAAATTTGGCTTTTACAGAAAATACTTCTGTGATAAAATAAATCCGATAGTATGAGTAAACCTATTCGATAAAGAAAGAGTTAATATGGAAAATATAAAAAAATTATTGTGTGAGACATTAAATATAGATTTTATACAGGCAATATTAAGTAATCCGCGTACAAAAGAAGGGATTATCAAGGTAAAAGTCAGACCGGTAATGATGAAAGACCGGTTCTTTTTGCAGTTAGAGTCTTTTTCAAAGACTCAGGCATTTCATGAGAATCTGGAGCCGGAGGCGGCAGTTGAGAAAATTTTTTCTTATATGAAAGAGTTTAAGCAGCTCCAGATGGCAACCAGAACAGCAGATTACACTGTTTTGGTCAGTAAGAAGGGCAAAGTGACGATTCAGAAGAAAGCGGTAAAGACAAGCAGAAGTGCTAAGATACAGGCACATAACCGAAGTAAGAAATACATTTTGCAGGAGGGGATGAAAGTACCTTTTTTGCAGGATTTGGGTGTTATGACACAGGATGGCAAGATTGTGAGAACACGATTTGACAAGTTCCGTCAGATCAATCGTTTTCTGGAATTTATAGAAGACATTCTGCCACAGTTGGATAAGAAAAGAGAAATTACGATTCTTGATTTTGGATGTGGGAAGTCATATCTGACCTTTGCAATGTACTATTATCTTCATGAGTTGAAGCAGTATGATATCCGTATCATCGGGTTAGACTTAAAATCAGAAGTCATAGCACACTGCAATGCGTTGAGCAAAGAATACGGTTACGAAAAGCTGACATTCTTAGAAGGTGATATTGCAGATTATGAAGGCGTCAATGAAGTTGATATGGTCGTGACACTGCATGCCTGTGATACGGCGACAGATTATGCGTTGGCAAAGGCTGTAGGATGGAATGCAAAAGTGATTCTTTCGGTTCCATGTTGTCAGCATGAACTGAATAGTCAGATTAACAATGAAGTACTGGCACCGATCATGAAGTATGGCTTGTTAAAAGAGCGTTTTGCGGCACTTGTGACAGATGGTCTGCGCGCGACGTATCTGGAAAGTATGGGATACGATACACAAGTGTTGGAATTTATTGATATGGAGCACACTCCGAAGAATATATTGCTTCGGGCTGTGAAATCAAAAGAGAAGCATACAAAGAAACAGGAACAATGCAGGAAAGAGATTCAGGCGTGTGAAGAATTTCTGCATGCTGCACCGACATTGGGGAGATTGCTTTAGAAGGCAAGATGCCGGTGTAAACCACGAAAGAGAAGTTAGGATATATCAAAATGAAATGAATCTGGACATAAGGGGTTTGAACAGACTATGAAAAGAAGAAAAAGATCAAGGAAATGGATGAAAATCGGTATTCTTATCCTGATATTTTTAGCGGCTGTTATTGTGAGCAGTCTGGTTATGAATAAAGGAACCGAAGACCAGACGGTTAGTTTAGGTGAGCCGACATTACCGGTGGTATCGGCAATTGTGGATGATAATGAAGTCAATATGCTGGCGGGATATACAACGGAGATGAATATCACGGCGATGCGTGATACCATCACACCGGTTGCAGCAACCCGAACATTGCAGATGAATATTTACAGTTATGGTAAGACGATAACAGGGATCTCGTATGAAGCATATTCACTGAATGGGGAAGACTGTTATATAAAAGAGTCAGTAACAGATTGGGAGCAGGATCAAAACAGTGAATCTCAGCAGGTGACGTTGAATTTAAGCAGAGCGGTGGACGATTCGATTCAGGAAGCTGTTTTGAAAGTAACGTTAAGTTTAGAAGATAAAGATGTTTATTATTACACAAGAGTTGAGCAGAATTTCAATCGCTCTGCAAAAGAATGTCTGAACTTTGCAAAAGATATTCACACGAAAACATTTGATAGGCAGTATGCAGAAGAATTGGAAACTTATCTTGAGCCAAATGAAGAGAGTGACAATACAACATTACAGACGGTCAATATTCATTCGGATATCTCACATTTACAATGGGGCGATCTGAACCCGGAAGTATCGACGGATATAGATTGGAGTATCAAAGAATGTAATACGGTATACACCTCTTTGCTGGCACGTTATCAAGTGACGTGTAAAGGTGATGGCGATGAGGTCGAGACGTATAACGTAAAGGAATTCTTCCGTGTACGTTGCAATGCAGGACAGATGTATCTGTTGGATTATTCCAGAACGATGAATCAGGTGTTTAATGGCAATAAACAAGTTATGGATGCGGATGGGATCCAGCTTGGTGTGACCGGTTCGGATGTCGCGTATGAGACAAATAAAAAGGGCAATATCGTGGCATTTGTGCAGGAACGAGATTTGTGGGCTTATAATCAGGAGACAAATGAATTGTCACAGGTGTTCAGCTTTGCCAATATGGAGGGGCAGGATGTCCGTTCCAGAAATGACCAGCATGCGGTACGAATCATACGCATGGACAACAAAGGCAATGTAACTTTTGCAGTGTATGGCTACATGAATCGTGGAGAGTATGAGGGACAGGTCGGAGTTGCAGTTTATTATTTTGAAGCAGATAAAAATGCAGTGAGAGAGAAAGCCTTTCTTCCAAGTACGAAATCATTTGCAATTGCAGCAGATGAACTCGGCAAGATGGTTTACTTTAATGAAGACCAGCAGATGCTTTATGCCCTTGCCGGAGGTACTTTGTATCAGGTATCCATGGAAGATTATGAGCAGACAAAACTGGCTGAGAATCTGGATGAAGGACAGTATGTTGTTTCTGAAGACGGACATCTGCTCGCTTATGAAAAAGACGGTGCGCTGAATACGTCTACGGAAGTGGAAGTTCTGAATCTGGCAAATGGCAAATCCTATACGGTAAAGGCAGCCGACGGCGAGGCAGTACGCCCGCTTGGATTTGTTGCAGGGGATTTTATCGTGGGTCATATTCGTGAAACCGATAAAGGTGCGATGGTTACGGGGCAGGAGATTCTGCCGATGTATCAGATTGAAATCCGGGATTCCAAAAATCAGGTGTTGAAGACCTATGCACAGGATGGTGTTTATATTTCTGATGTTTTGGTTGATTCCAATATGGTGACATTGAATCGTCTGACAAGAAATGAAAATACCTACACAACAGCATCGCAGGATTATATTACAAGTAACGAAGAGCGCAAGGAAAATAATATTACACTTGAGAAAACATCCTCAGATTTGAAAGAGGCACAGATGCGGTTTACATTTGCAGATGGAATCAAAGATACATCTCCGAAGATTCTCAGACCAAAGCAGGTGGTATCTTCCAAATCGATTACCATTGCGTTTGATGACCAGATCCGTTCGGATAAATATTATGTCTACGGAATGGGTGAACTGGTAGGAATCTATGACAAAGCAGCTTATGCAATTCAGAAAGCTGAGCAGGTATCGGGAGTTGTGATTTCTTCCGAACAAGCATATGTCTGGGAGAAAGGAAATCGTGATCTGGAATACAGCACCGATGTCGGTGCATTTAAGAAAGCGGATGATCAGACTTCACTGGAAGCATGTACAGAATATATGAAACAGTATGATGCAAAACGGATGGATCTGACAGGATGCTCATTGAACCAGATTCTCTATATTATCAACAAGGGAAGACCGGTCATTGCAATGACTGATGCAAGTCATGCGATTCTGTTGGTTGGTTATACAACAGAAAATGTTACCTATATCGATCCGGATACAGGTGAGGGCAAGACAGTGGATACAGCTACGATGGAGGCCATGGTAGCTGGAAGCGGAAATACATTTATAGGATATGTAAAGTAAAATATGTCTAAGAAGCACAAGAGAAAAAAGAAGAATCAGAAAATCGGCAGAGTCATTTCGATTATTGTGCTAATTCTGATTTTGTCCGGAGCGGCGTATGTGCGTCTCGGTGGAGACACTGCGTGGGAGCAGGGCAATCAACTGCAACAAAATCTTCGGCAGACAACACATGCGTTGGGCGAGAAAACCGGGTATATGGATACCTTTGATAAAATCGGTGGAGTCATTCAAAATATATGGGAATTGATTTCACCGAGGAAAAGCAATATTCAACTTGCGGATATTCCGGAATATGCAGGATCGCCGTTTGTGGAGATTAATCAGAATATCCCGGAATTTGATGAAGCAGATATGTCAACGACCTCTTTTGAACGATATAGCTCGTTGGATTTCCGAGGAAGATGCGGGGTGGCGTATGCCAATATCGGGCAGGACTTGATGCCGACGGAGGAACGTGGAAGTATCAGTTCGGTTACACCTTCCGGATGGAACAACAAGAAGTATGATAATGTGGATCAGGGGTGTCTATATAATCGATGTCACCTGATTGGATATCAGTTGTCCGGTGAAAATGCAAATGAGAAGAATCTAATCACAGGAACCAGATACCTGAATGTAGATGGAATGCTGCCGCTGGAAAATATGGTGGCGGAATATGTAAAAGAGACGGGCAATCATGTACTGTATCGAGTGACACCAATCTTTGAAGGAAATAATTTGGTGGCATCCGGTGTGCAGATGGAGGCGAAGTCGGTAGAAGATGATGGAGCCGGCGTACAATTCAATGTATATTGCTATAATGTACAGCCGGGAATCGAGATTGATTATGCGACCGGCGAGAGTTGGAGCAAATAATATGTTGAAAGCATTGCACATTAGAATCGAGCAGTGTTATAATGTTGGTATTGCGTAACTGTTCGGTGCGGGGCAGAACAGATATGAGAGATGAAAAGGAGTATTTTGGTATGAATTTGATAACAGTAAAAGAGTTATTTAAAAACAGAGAACAATATCTGGATAAGAAAGTAACAGTGGGAGGATGGATTCGTAGTATTCGTGACTCCAAGACTTTTGGATTTATCGTAGTAAATGATGGTTCTTATTTTGAACCACTTCAGATTGTATATCATGATAAGATGGAGAATTTCCAGGAGATCTCCAAACAGAATGTCGGAGCTGCAATCGTTGTGACAGGAACACTGGTTGCGACACCACAGGCAAAACAGCCATTTGAGATCCAGGCAGACGAGATTACAGTAGAAGGGGCATCTGCACCGGATTATCCGCTGCAGAAGAAACGTCACAGTTTTGAATATCTCAGAACAATCTCACATCTTCGTCCGAGAACAAATACATTTCAGGCGGTATTCCGTGTACGTTCATTGGCTGCATATGCCATTCATCAGTTCTTCCAGGAGAGAGGATTTGTATATGTGCATACTCCATTGATCACAGGAAGTGACTGTGAGGGTGCAGGTGAGATGTTCCGTGTAACAACACTGGATATGGACAACCTTCCGAAGAACGAGGACGGAAGTGTAGATTACAGTCAGGATTTCTTTGGTAAGGAGACAAGCCTTACGGTAAGTGGCCAGCTCAATGGTGAGACTTACGCACAGGCATTCCGTAATATCTATACATTTGGACCTACATTCAGAGCAGAGAATTCGAACACAACAAGACATGCAGCAGAGTTCTGGATGATCGAGCCTGAGATTGCATTTGCAGATTTGGAAGATGATATGGAACTGGCAGAAGCAATGTTAAAATATGTCATCAACTATGTAATGGAGCAGGCACCGGAAGAGATGAACTTCTTCAATTCATTTGTGGATAAAGGTCTGATCGAACGTCTGAAGAACGTAGTAGAATCTGATTTCGCAAGAGTGACATACACAGAGGCGGTAGAGATTCTTGAAAAGAACAATGACAAATTTGATTATAAAGTATCATGGGGATGCGATCTGCAGACAGAGCATGAGCGCTATCTGACAGAACAGGTTTACAAACGTCCTGTATTTGTTACAGATTATCCAAAGGAGATCAAAGCATTCTACATGAAATTGAATGAAGATGGTAAGACAGTAGCAGCAGTAGACTGTCTGGTACCGGGAATCGGTGAGATTATCGGAGGAAGCCAGAGAGAGGATGATTACGATAAACTTCTTGCAAGAATGAACGAGCTTGGTTTGGAAGAGAAGGATTATCAGTTCTATCTTGACCTTAGAAAATATGGTTCTACCCGTCATGCGGGATTTGGACTTGGATTTGAACGTTGCGTGATGTATCTGACAGGTATGTCCAATATCCGTGACGTGATTCCGTTCCCAAGAACAGTAAACAACTGCGAGCTGTAGGAAGAGAATACTTGCGAGACATAGGAGTCTAAAAGGGAGAGCAGAAGTTATATGAAGATTACGTTGCCGAACAAAGTAACAGAGATTATTGAGAATTTACAGATGCATGGATATGAAGCATATGCAGTCGGAGGCTGTGTAAGAGATTCGATTCTTGCAAAGGAACCACAAGACTGGGATATCACGACGTCTGCAAAGCCGGAAGAGATCAAGAAGCTTTTTCCGAGAACAGTAGATACTGGGATTGAACACGGGACGGTAACGGTTCTTATGGGAAAAGATATGTTTGAAGTAACAACATATCGAATTGATGGAATTTATGAAGACAGCCGTCATCCAAAAGAGGTAATCTTTACTAATAAACTGGAAGAAGATTTAAAACGCCGGGATTTTACGATCAATGCGATGGCATATAATGATGATGTTCGATTGGTTGATGTTTTTGGCGGAATGAAAGATTTGAATTATCATTTGATTCGCTGTGTAGGGAATCCGAAAGAACGTTTTGAGGAAGATGCGCTTCGCATTCTTCGTGCGGTAAGATTCTCGGCACAGTTGGATTTCCCGATAGAGGAGCATACAGCGGATGCGATCCGTGAACTGGCACCGACGCTTAAGAATATCAGTGCGGAGCGAATTCAGGCAGAACTGTTGAAGCTTCTTATGTCAGACCATCCGGAACGCATCAAAGATGCCTATGAACTGGGGATTACGCGTGTGATCCTGCCGGAGTGGAATCGCATGGTAGGGGTAGAGCAGAATACACCGCATCATATGTATGATGTGGCAGAACATACACTGCATGCGATTATGAATGTCAAGAAAGACAAGGTCCTTCGTCTGACGATGTTGTTCCATGATATGGGTAAACCGTCCATGAAAACAACAGATGAAAATGGGCGGGATCATTTTAAAGAACATGCAATTGAAAGTGAAGATAAAGCTCGCGCAATTATGCAACGCTTAAAGATGGACAATGATACGATCAAGAAAGTAACGAAACTGGTATGCTATCATGATTATCGTATCGAGGCGACAGGGCCGAATGTCCGTCGTGCCATGAACCGGATCGGGGTGGATTTATTCCCATATTATCTCGCTGTTCGTATGGCAGATGTGAAGGCACAGAGTCCATATCAGCGTAGAGCGAAGATAGAGAATATCATTGCGATGCGAGAGATATATCAGGAGACGCTGATCAAAGAACATTGCGTGACACTTAGGGATCTGGCAGTGACAGGCAAGGATTTGATGGAAATCGGTATGAAGCCGGGAAGAGAACTTGGCAATATGCTCAATGAATTGCTGGAGTGGGTAATTGATGATCCGCAGTGCAATAAAAAAGAGCTGCTTTGTGAGTATGTAAAAGAAAGACTTGGACTTTAAGCATACTTTCGCTGCCTCTTACATAGATTAAAAAGAGTTATGAATCGTGTAATGTAGGGGGCAGCAATGAGAGAAAGTGAATTAGAGGTTTTAGAACAATATCCGATTGAGGTAGAAAGCACCCGCAAGATAAGGGGTGCGTTTTTTATCAACACAAAAGAGGGAACGATGCTGTTAAAAGAGACAACAATCTCAGACAGACGTGCCCTCTTATTTTATACGCTGTTGTGTCAGCTTGAGTCGAATGGAAAGTATGTGGATACGCCGATATTGAATTCGGATAATAAGTTGATAAGTACGTCAAGAGATGGTAGTAAATATCTGTTAAAGAAATGGTATGACGGAAAAGAGTGTGAAGTCCGGCGGGAGATGGATGTACTTGCAGCGGTAGAAAATCTGGCACGTCTGCATCATGAAATGGAATGGAAAGAGCTCTGCAGTGTGGAGGAAAAACAAGTGATACGTCCTCCGGTGGGGAGACATTTGAAAGAAGAAATGTTGTGCCATAACCGCGAGTTGAAAAAGGTGCGTTCCTTTGTGCGCGCCCGTGTAAATAAAGGTCCGTTCGAATATTTGTATTTACAGTCTTTTGAGCAAATGTACCGGCTTGGGAAAGCGGTGGAAGAGAAGTTGGAGACTTCCACATATGACACACTGTATCAGGAAAGCATAGAAAAAGGCAGACTGATACACGGAGATTACAATTATCATAATGTCCTTTTACTTCCGCAAAAGGTTGTTACGACAAACTTTGAACATTTCCGAATCGATGTACAGGTGTTGGATTTGTATTATTTTCTGCGAAAGGTAATGGAAAAACATCATTGGAGTGTGATACTCGGAAATTCGATTTTGAGCCGCTATAGTAGAATCCGGACGCTGAGTTCAGAAGAACTGGAGTATCTTGCGCTTAAAATTGCTTACCCGGAGAAATTCTGGAAAACTGCAAATTCGTATTATCATTCGAATAAAGCATGGATACCGGAAAAAAGTGTCGAGAAGCTCCGGTTGGCAGTGTCACAAAACGAGGAAAAATTACGGTTTTTGGAGACGATATTCTCTTTTCATTTATAGGTGGCTGTTGTATAATGAAAACAGCAACGGAGAATATTCGTAAACAGTAACAAAACCTTGAATTTTCGCTGTTTTTCGGGCTTTTATGCTTGACAAATACTAGGGGAAATTGTATAACAGTATCTAAGGGCAAAGCCGGGGAAGCCGGCGAACGAAAGCCTTTACCCTATTAGGATTAGAATATTCTACTACAATTAAGAGGAGGAAATATCCATATGAACAAAACAGAATTAGTTGCAGCAATTGCAGAAAGAGCAGAGATTTCTAAAAAAGACTCAGAAAAAGCAGTAAAGGCTTTTATTGATGTTGTTACAGAAGAACTGAAAAAAGAAGAGAAAGTTCAGTTAGTTGGATTCGGAACATTTGAAGTAAGCAAGAGAGCTGCAAGAACAGGTAAAAACCCACAGACAGGTGAGCCTATGACAATCAGCGCTTGCAACGCACCAAAATTCAAAGCTGGAAAAGCTCTGAAAGATGCTGTAAACTAAGGCGAACAGGAAGTTGAAGGACGTCGAAAGATGACCTTGTGTAATACAGAAGAAAGGCAGGGGCTTACGAACCTCTGCCTTTCTTCTTTTGCAGTTTACATGAGTAATCGAGAAAGATATGATGTGATTGAGAAAATCAATAAGAAAGGGAAAATATAATGAGATTAGATAAGTTTTTAAAAGTATCCCGTCTGATCAAACGAAGAACTGTTGCCAATGAAGCGTGTGATGCAGGACGTGTTCTGGTGAACGGAACAGTGGCTAAGGCTTCAGTGAAGGTAAAGGTCGGAGATATTATCGAGATTCAATTTGGAACAAAGACAGTAAAAGTAGAAGTTCTGGACATTCAGGATACAACGAAGAAAGAAGAAGCCAAAGATTTATTCCGATATTTATAAAGAGAAGCACATAAAATTCCAATTCCCCTCATATATATCTGAATGGAGATATTTGTTACTGTCAAAGGTAACACATCTCGCTGTGGAGAATCACCTAAGCCGATAAGCGAGAGGGGGAGTTAACATGGAAGAAAGACAGATTGCAAAGGCACATAAACTGGTTATCAACAATCGAAAGACAAGTACAGTGACCGGTGTGCTGGATGTATTATCGTTTGATCTAAATGAGGTCGTGCTGGAGACCGAGCAGGGAATGCTGTTGGTCAAAGGGACGGATTTGCATGTCAATCGTCTGAGTGTGGAAAAAGGTGAAGTAGATTTGGCAGGAAATATTGACAGCGTCATTTATTCGGATACCAATCAGACCGGGCGGCAGAATGAAAATTTGTTCACAAAGCTGTTTAAATAGGGTTCGCCTATGATGCTTGGAATCGGAATAGAAACTGCGATTTTTTTCTATGCATGGCTGTCAGGATGCATTATATTTATTTTTTATCAAGTATTAGTTCAGATACGGAAATTGGTAAAACATTCTATTACAATGGTAAATGTAGAAGATTTTTTCTTCTGGATCGGTGTTGGGATTTATCTGTTTCGACAAATGTATCGAACTACATATGGTACAATACGATGGTTTTTTGTACTCGGAGTGATACTTGGAAGTGTCAGTGCCTGGTTGATAAAGCGTGTATTTAACAATTTGTTAAAGAATATGTAAAAATTACTTGAAAATGAGTGTAAAACCATATATCATGAATATATTGAGCAGTAGTGCGTATTGAGATATTGTTTATATAATCATGAGTGGTAACGATATTGTTACAGAGACGCAGGCAATTCACAAAGTTAGGTGAGTACAGATATGAATAGAAGACAAACAGCGGAAGCGGATAAGCAGAAGCGAAGGAAGAAAAGAGCTGTCCGTCCTCATAAGAGAAGTATTCAGATAATTTGTGTGGGATTAGCAGTGCTGACTGTGGTATTTGGTGTAAACTCCATTTCAATTTACTCGAAGAACCAGAACTATAAGCAGCAAGAGGCTGAGCTGGAAGCACAGATTAAGCAAGAGAAAGAGCGGGCAAGAGAAGTCGAAGCGTATCAGGAATATGTGAAGACGGATGATTACATAAAAGAAGCTGCAGAAGAAAAATTAGGCTTAGTGGATCCAAACGAGGTTCTGTTTAAGCAGGCAAATTAGATAATATGAGGAAACACGATAAGATAAACTCCGGAGAGAAATCCGGAGTTTTTTTCAATTTATAGGACAAGATTGGAGGGGTTACTGTGGAGGAAGGACAGATGCTTCATACAAGTCCATATGTGGCACAGATTGAAAAGTTTGCGGATTCTTTGACGCAACTGGCAAATATATTTCTGCGGATGGAAAATAAGAAAAAAACATTTACCAACGATGAGATTGATGCGATGTTTATTCGGGTGAAAGAACACGTATGTGCAAAATGTGAAAAGAGAGACTGGTGTTGGGGAGAAAATTATGTTCATACATGTCAGATGGGATATGAGATCTTATCAGCGGTAGATAATTACGGAGATGAGATGAATGTGGAGACAAAGCGGAAACTAAAGCAGTGTTGTCTTCGTGCTCCGCGGTTTTTACGGGAAATGTTAGAGGCATTTCAGGAGGCACGCCAGAATATGATGTGGATAAATCGGATGGCCCAGAGCCGAGAGGGATGCGCGATTCAAATGGATACATTTGCCGAGATGATCCGACAGTCGGCGAAGGAGATGGAGGATAGCATTTTCCATGATGAGAGAATGGAAAAGAGAATTATCGAGGCGTTGAAACGGAAAGGTGTACGCGTGTTGAACACCAACTTTTTCATGAATTCAGAAGGAAAATATGAATTGCATGTAACTGCAAGAGCAATGTATGAGCAGTGTTTTACTGTGCGTGAGATTGTGAAAGAGATATCCGTGGCATCCGGAAGACAACTTGCACCTGCCAAAGAACAGGCACAGATACTCGGACGGGAATATATTACCATTGTATGTATGGAAGGTCCGGAATATTATACCCTTCAGGGAGTTGCGAAGGTTGGAAAGGGGAGCAGTGAAATCTCCGGAGACAACTTTATGATGATGGATTTGCCGGGCGGAAAACAAGGCATCGCGCTGTCGGACGGAATGGGCTTCGGTGAGCGGGCATGCAGGGAGAGTACGTTGGTTATCGAGCTTTTGGAGGAGCTTTTGGAAGCAGGATTTCCGGAAAAGATGGCGATTCAGATGATCAATACGACACTTGTGATGGGACGGGAAGAAATCCATTATTCCACAGTGGATATGAGTATTTTTGATTTGTACAGTGGTGTATGCGAAATCTTAAAAGCCGGAGCATCGTCTACATTTATTAAGAAAAAAGATGGAATTGAACATTTACGCTCGACCAGTCTGCCAATCGGGGTGGTTCATAAGATTGATGTGGATTATGCGAAACGCCAATTGGAGGATGGCGATTTCGTGATTATGATCACAGATGGGATTATGGATGCATTGCCGGTCGGGGAACAGGATGTATTGTTAGAGACGATCATTAATGGTACTGCGATTGTCAATCCAAAAGAATTGGCACAGCACATTTTAAAACAGGTGTTAAACTGGACAGGCAGGCCGCCGGAAGACGATATGACTGTACTTGTCATTGGAATCTGGAAATATTGATTTTGCCGTAAATGGTAACGTATTGTTGCATTTTTTTAGGAGATTGAGTATAGTTTACTTATGAAACGAGTAGAAGATTTTATAGAAAAATATCATATGATTGCCCGGGGAGACAGGGTGATTGCAGGTGTATCGGGAGGAGCAGATTCGGTATGCCTGTTTTTCATGCTGTTGGAATTGAAGGAAAAAATGGGATTTGATATGACGGCGGTGCATGTCCATCATGGATTGCGGGGAGAATCTGCAGACCGGGATGAACAGTTTGTGAGAACACTGTGCAGTCAGTATCAGATTCCGCTGGAAGTTTTCCGGGTCGATCTGGAATCAATTGCAAAAAAACGGAAACAATCTCTGGAAGAAGCAGGAAGAATCGTGCGTCGGGAGGCATTTGAATCGGTGTGTCAGAAGTATGGAGGCAATAAAATCGCACTGGCACATCATCAGAATGACAATGCCGAGACGATGCTGTGGAATCTGGCAAGGGGGACAGGACTGGATGGATTGGGAGGAATCCGCCCGGTCAATGGGAAATTTATTCGTCCTCTGTTGTGCATGAGCAGAAAAGAGATTGAGGCGTATTTAGATGAACGAAAGCAGTCTTACTGTACAGATGAGACAAATGCTGAGACGGATTACACAAGAAATAAGCTGCGACATCTGGTACTGCCGATTTTGGAAGAACAGGTCAATTCTGCAGCCATCCGGCATATGAATGAAACAATGGAGCAGATGTGGGAGCTTCAGGAATATATGCAGAAACAGACGGGGCATGCATACAGGCAATGTGTGCAGGAACATTTTCCAAAGGAAGAAAAGGAAGAGCACTGGATTCAGATAAGGCAGGACAGCTTTGAAGAGTTACCGGGATTGATCAAGAAAATGGTAATTCGAAAAGGTCTTGAGGAAGTTGGCGGACGGAAGAAAGATTTGAGTCATATTCATGTAGATGTGGTACTGGAATTGATGGGTAAGCAAGTCGGACGCAGCCTGGATCTGCCTTATGATATGTGTGCAGAGCGTAATTATGAAGGGATTCGGTTAAAAAAGGCCGGGCGGCATAAACATATGGATTGCGGCGAGAAAACAATATCCAGGGAAGAGGAAAACAGATTGCCGATGGAGCTTATCATTCCGGGAGAGCAGGTCTTGGAAGCGCAGAATCTAGTGATTCGGTGTAAAATACTGGAAAAGCCGGAGGATTTTTTGATAAATGATATCCCGCAAAAAGTATACACGAAATGGTTTGATTATGATATAATAAAGAGCAGTCTGTTTATTAGAACGAGACAGACGGGCGACAATATCGTAATTGATGAAAAAGGTCATCAAAAGAAACTAAAGAACTGGTTTGTAGATGAGAAAATCCCCAAAGAGTCCCGAGACAGTCAATTATTGATTGCGGATGGCAGTCAGATTGTGTGGATATTGGGGCGCCGGATGAGCAGTGCTTATCAGGTGAGAGAGTCAACCAAGAGAATTCTGCAAATGGAAGTAGAATCATACAAAAGCGATGGAGGAAAAGAAAATGGCAGAAACAATTCGTGAGTTAGTATCTGAAAAAGACGTAGACGAAAGAATCGTAGAACTGGGAAGACAGATCAGCAAGGATTATGAAGGAAAACAGGTACATTTGATTTGTGTACTCAAAGGTGGAGTATTCTTCATGTGTGAACTGGCAAAGAGAATTTCCGTTCCTGTATCTATGGACTTTATGAGCGTGAGCAGCTACGGAGATGATACAAAGTCCAGCGGAGTTGTAAAAATCGTGAAAGATCTAGATGAAGCGATTGCAGGAAAAGATGTATTGATCGTAGAAGATATCATCGATTCCGGACGTACATTATATTATCTGATTGATATTTTGAAAAAGAGAAATCCAAACAGTATTCATCTGTGTACACTGTTGGATAAACCGGAGCGCCGCGTGAAAGACGTCAAAGTGGATTATGTCGGATTCAACATTCCGGATGAGTTCGTAGTCGGATATGGTCTGGACTATGCACAGAAATATAGAAACCTGCCTTTCATCGGAGTAGTGGAAGGTCTGGAGTAGAGAGGAGCATATTGAATTGAATAATGACAGCAAGAAGTATAAAGGCACTGGTGCAACGTTCTTTGTAGTCATCATCGCAGTGCTTTTTGCACTTTGGTTTGCAAGCCGGATTCAGGCCCAGGGACAGGAAGTGACTTACACAAGATTTGTACAGGAAGTCCAGGACAGTAACATCAGTGACGTGACAATTAATCAGAATCGGACCGTACCGACCGGCTCGGTGTCATTTACGTTAAAGGACAGCGGTGCTGTCGGAACAGTGAATGTATCGGATGTTAATACCGTACAGGAACTGCTCAGCAAATATGATGTGGACTATAAGATGCCGGACGTACCGGAATCAGGGATTTTTGAGACAACCGTATTACCGGTTATGCTGACAGCGCTGGTTGTGATGTTCTTGTTCATGTTGATGAACAGACAGGCAGGTGGCGGTTCCAATGCAAAGGCAATGAATTTTGGTAAGAGTCGCGCAAGGATGAGTTCTCCAAACGATAAGAAAGTGACATTTGATGATGTTGCCGGATTGAAAGAGGAGAAAGAAGAACTTGAAGAAATTGTAGATTTCTTAAAAGACCCGAAGAAATACGTTCAGGTCGGAGCAAGAATTCCGAAAGGCGTACTGCTTGAAGGCCCTCCGGGAACCGGTAAGACATTGCTGGCCAAAGCAGTTGCGGGAGAAGCGGGAGTTCCGTTTTTCACAATTTCGGGTTCTGACTTTGTAGAGATGTTTGTCGGTGTCGGTGCATCACGAGTACGTGATCTGTTCCAGGATGCGAAGAAGAACGCACCATGTATCATCTTTATCGATGAGATCGATGCAGTGGCAAGACGACGTGGAAGCGGTCTTGGCGGAGGACATGATGAGAGAGAGCAGACATTGAACCAGATGCTCGTAGAGATGGATGGTTTTGGTGTGAATGAAGGAATCATCGTGATGGCTGCGACAAACCGAAAAGATATTCTGGATCCGGCAATTCTTCGTCCGGGAAGATTTGACCGTGACGTTATTGTAGGACGACCGGATGTCAGAGGACGAGAGGAGATCCTTCAAGTCCATGCGAAAAACAAACCATTGGGTGATGATGTGGATCTCAAACAGATTGCCCAGACAACAGCAGGATTCACCGGAGCAGATCTGGAGAACCTGTTAAATGAAGCGGCAATTCTTGCAGCCAAAGAAAACCGCGTATATATCCAGCAGTCTGATATTCGACATGCATTTGTAAAAGTTGGAATCGGACCGGAGAAGAAGAGCCGTATCGTATCTGAGAAGGAACGTCGAATTACTGCATATCACGAAGCCGGACATGCGATTTTATTCCATGTACTGCCGGATGTAGGTCCTGTATACAGTGTATCTATCGTACCGACAGGAGGGGCAGGCGGTTATACCATGCCACTTCCGGAGAAAGACGATATGTTTAATACAAAAGGTCATATGCTGCAGGAGATTATCGTATCTCTTGGAGGACGTGTGGCAGAAGAACAGATATTTGATGATATCACAACCGGGGCATCCCAGGATATCAAACAGGCAACTGCGATTGCAAAATCAATGATTACAAAATTTGGTATGTCGGAAAAACTTGGTCTGATAAATTATGATAATGACAGTGATGAAGTATTTGTCGGAAGAGATTTCGGACACGCCACATCAAGAGGTTATGGCGAAAAAGTTGCTGCAACAATTGATGATGAGGTAAAAAGAATCATTGACGATTGTTATGAGAAAGCGAAAGCTCTGTTGAATGAGTACCATCCGGTACTGGAATCCTGTGCTCAGTTACTGTTAGAAAAAGAAAAAATTACAAGAAGTGAGTTTGAAGCACTTTTCGAAGAATAATTTTTATTATGGTGTTACAGTTTGCAGGAATTCTGTGAACTGTAACATTGTAGTTATTGCAGTAGTTGAGAGGAGTTTTAGTTATGAGGAGAGACGCATTGTTCTGTGATGGAACTTCGTCTTATGTGATGCCTGCCGAGCCAAAGGCAGGGGAAAACATTACATTACGGTTTCGAACAGCAGAAAATGATGTTGCGGATGTAATTCTGCTCGTTGGTGAAGAGAAAGCCAGATATACGATGCAGAAAGCAAACAGCACAGAGAATTTTGATTATTGGGAAATTCAATGGACACTGGATGAACAGCCATTGGTTTATTGTTTTGAAATCCAGCGAGGCGGGGAAATCTGCTATTACAACCGCTGTGGTGTATCGGATAGAATTGTCGATTATTATGCCTTTAAAATTGTACCGGGATTTTCTACACCGGATTGGGCAAAAGGTGCAGTGATGTACCAGATTTTCGTGGATCGTTTCTATAACGGTGATCCGAGTAATGATGTGGAAGACCGAGAGTACATTTATATCGGAGCACCTTGTGAGCAGGTCAAGGACTGGAGTTCAATGCCGGCTACACCGGATATCCGCAGATTCTATGGCGGAGACTTGCAGGGTGTTATGGATAAATTAGATTACCTTCAGGATTTAGGCGTGGAGGTCATTTACTTTAATCCATTGTTTGTATCCCCATCCAATCATAAATATGACATTCAGGATTATGATTACATCGATCCGCATTACGGAAAGATTGTAAAAGATGGCGGAGAAGTATTGGCTGAGGGGGATATGGATAACACCCATGCCACAAAATATCAGATTCGTACAGGTGATAAGGAGAATCTGGAAGCCAGTAATGCACTGTTTGCAAAACTGGTGGATGAGATGCACAAGAGAGGCATGAAGGTCATTCTGGACGGAGTATTTAATCACTGTGGTTCATTTAATAAATGGATGGACAGAGAGCGCATTTATGAGCAGCAGGAAGCATATCAGGACAGACAGGGAGCGTTTGTAAGCTCCAAGAGTCCGTATCGCAGCTTTTTCCACTTCTTCAAAGAAGAGGAACAGGCATGGCCGTATAATTACAATTATGATGGCTGGTGGGGACATGATACACTTCCAAAACTGAATTATGAAGATTCACCGAAGCTGGTTCAGTATATCATGGATATCGGTAAGAAATGGGTATCCCCTCCGTACAATATCGACGGATGGAGACTGGATGTGGCAGCAGACCTGGGATATTCCAATGAATATAATCACATGTTCTGGAAAGAATTCCGTAAACAGGTAAAAAGTGTAAACCCGGACGTATTGATTCTTGCAGAGCATTATGGTGACCCGGGAGAGTGGCTGCAGGGAGACGAATGGGACAGCGTTATGAACTACGATGCATTCATGGAGCCGTTGACTTGGTTCCTGACCGGTATGGAGAAACACAGTAATGAGCGCCGTACCGACTTGTGGGGCAACGCAGAGATATTTGTCAATTCAATGGAGCATTTCATGGCATGTATGCTGACACCATCTTTGCAGGTTGCGATGAATGAATTGTCTAATCATGACCATTCTCGTTTCCTGACAAGAACAAATCACATTGCCGGTCGAGTAGAGCAACTTGGCTATAAGGCAGCCGAGGAAGGCATCAATGAAGCAGTGTTCTGTGAGGCGGTTGCAGTACAGATGACCTGGGTTGGTGCACCGACCGTATATTATGGCGATGAAGTTGGAGTTGTTGGATTTACGGATCCTGATAACCGACGTACATTCCCTTGGGGCAATGAGAATCAGCGGTTATTGAATTTCCACAAAGAGATGATTCGGATTCATAAAGAGCAGGATGTTCTTCGCACCGGTTCGATCAAGATGCTTACCTGGACCAATAACATATTGGCATACGGACGTTTTCAGGATGATGAGCAGATTGTTGTAATCCTGAATAACAGCAAAGAACTCAAAGAAGTGACCGTTCCGGTATGGCTTGCGGAGGTTCCGCAGAATGCACGAATGAGTCGTTTGATGTACACATATGAAGAAGGTTTTACAACCGAGTACGATGAATATATTGTGCAGGACGGAGAAGTTGTTGTGAATATGGGACGACATTCCGTATTGATTTTAAAAACATTGAAAGACTGTTAAGATAGTGAACAGTTACAGCGTTTAAATAAAAAGGAGAGAGCACGATGGCAGATAAACAGAAATATTATATTACAACTGCGATTGCCTATACATCAGGTAAACCGCATATTGGAAACACATATGAGATTGTACTTGCAGATGCAATTGCAAGATATAAGAGAAGTCAGGGATACGATGTATTCTTCCAGACAGGAACTGACGAGCATGGACAGAAGATCGAACTGAAGGCGGAAGAAGCCGGAATTACACCAAAGGAATTCGTAGATAACGTATCTGGTGAGATTAAGAGAATCTGGGATCTGATGGATACTTCTTATGACAAATTCATCCGTACAACAGATGCAGATCATGAGAAACAGGTTCAGAAGATCTTCAAGAAACTGTATGATCAGGGAGACATTTACAAAGGTCATTATGAAGGAATGTACTGTACACCATGTGAGTCTTTCTTCACAGAGTCACAGCTTGTAGACGGTAAATGTCCGGACTGCGGACGCCCGGTTCAGCCGGCAAAAGAAGAGGCATATTTCTTCAAGATGAGCAAATATGCAGACAGACTGATCGAGCATATCAACACACATCCGGAATTTATTCAGCCGGTATCTCGTAAAAATGAGATGATGAATAACTTCCTTCTTCCGGGACTTCAGGATCTGTGTGTATCCAGAACTTCTTTCAAATGGGGAATCCCGGTAGATTTTGATCCAAAACATGTTGTATATGTATGGTTAGATGCATTGACAAACTATATCACAGGAATCGGATATGATTGTGATGGAGAGAATACAGAGCAGTTCAAGAAAGACTGGCCTGCAGACTTACATCTGATCGGTAAAGATATCATTCGTTTCCATACAATTTACTGGCCAATCTTCCTGATGGCACTTGACCTTCCACTTCCAAAACAGGTATTTGGTCATCCATGGCTGTTGCAGGGAGACGGCAAGATGAGTAAATCCAAAGGAAATGTACTTTATGCGGATGAGTTGGTTGATTTCTTCGGTGTTGATGCGGTTCGTTACTTTGTACTTCATGAGATGCCATTCGAGAACGATGGTGTCATTTCATGGGAACTGATGGTAGAGCGTATGAATTCTGATCTGGCCAACACACTTGGAAACCTGGTTAACCGTACTGTATCTATGACAAATAAATACTTCGGCGGTTCTGTAACAGACAAGGGTGTAGCAGGAGATGTAGATGCAGACCTCAAAGCAGTGATGGAAGCAACACCAAAAGCAGTCGATGCCAAAATGGACGAACTGCGTGTGGCAGATGCGATTACAGAGATCTTCAATCTGTTCAAACGTTGCAACAAATATATCGACGAGACAATGCCTTGGGTACTTGCCAAAGATGAAGCTCAGAAAGACCGTCTGGAGACAGTTCTGTGGAACCTGATCCAGGGAATTTCTGCCGGAGCAAAACTTCTGGAATCTTTCATGCCTTCTACAAGCAAGAAGATTTTAGAGCAGCTTGGTAATGGTAATGTAACAGACAAACCGGAAATCCTTTTCCAGAGACTGGACTTAGAAGAAGTGATGAAGAAAGTTGCAGAACTTCATCCACCGGTAGAAGAAAAGGCAGAAAAAGAGGAAGAGGCTGTTATCGATATTGAAGCAAAACCGGAGATTACATTTGATGATTTCGGAGCAATGCAGTTCCAGGTAGGAGAAATCATTGCCTGCGAAGAAGTGAAGAAATCAAAGAAACTCCTTTGCTCACAGGTTAAGATCGGAAGCGAAGTAAAACAGATTGTGTCAGGAATTAAAGCACATTACTCGGCAGAAGAGATGGTCGGCAAGAAAGTTATGGTTCTTGTAAACCTGAAACCTGCAAAACTGGCAGGTGTGCTGTCAGAAGGTATGCTTCTGTGTGCAGAAGATGCAGAAGGTAATCTCGCGCTGATGGTACCGGAGAAAGAGATGCCGGCAGGAGCAGAGATCTGCTAGGAGATATATAATTGAGATACGAAAGAAGTTATTATTACAGAAGTTCTGTGATGGTAACTTCTTTTTTGTATTAAGAATTTGGTTAATTTCAATATATACAGCCACATTATCTGTAAAGTTTTGTAAAACATCTGTCTTGTCACATGTAAACTTAGATGATATAATGACAACAATATGCGTGATAGGTTACTGTAAATCAAGTGAACAGCAATTCATATGCGGAAAGTAAACCGGAATGACTGCCGGTTAGGGCATAATAAATTTGAGAGATGAAATTCAGCATATTAGAAAGAGGTTTCGTGATGAGAATAGATGCAGATGTTGTAATCGTAGGAACGGGAGTCGCAGGATTGTTCAGTGCGTTAAGTCTGCCAAGAGATAAGAAAATCGTGATGATCACAAAGGCAGATTTGGAGAGCAGTGATTCTTTTTTAGCTCAAGGAGGAATCTGTGTGCTTCATGACAAAGATGATTATGACAGTTATTTTGAAGATACAATGAAGGCAGGACATTATGAGAATCGTAAAGAGTCGGTTGATATTATGATTCGAAGCTCTCGCCAAATCGTTGAAGAACTGGTAAAATATGGAGTGGATTTTGAACGTGAAGAAGATGGTGCATTTGCTTATACAAGAGAAGGTGCACATTCCAAGCCGCGTATTCTGTTTCATGAGGATGTGACAGGAAAAGAGATTACGAGTAAGCTTCTCGCACAAGTAAAATTGTTAGATAATGTGACGATATATGAATATACGACGATGACAGATATTCTGGTAGAAGGTGGAAAATGTAAAGGAATCCTTGCCAAGAAAGACGGAGAAAACCTTGAAATCTATGCACCGAATACAATTTGGGCAAGCGGCGGAATCGGAGGATTATATCAGCATTCTACGAATTTCCCACATTTGACCGGGGATGCATTGGAGATATCGAAAAAACATGGAATCCGTCTGGAACATTTGGATTATGTTCAGATACATCCGACTACATTGTACTCTAAGAAGCCGGGAAGAAGATTCTTGATATCCGAGTCTGTGCGAGGCGAGGGTGCTGTTTTATATAATAAGAATATGGAACGTTTTGTAAATGAATTACTTCCGCGTGATGTAGTGACAAAAGCAATCCGTGAGCAGATGGAGAAAGACGGAACAGATTATGTATGGTTGTCTATGGAGAATATCGATAAAGAGACAATCTTAAAACATTTTCCAAATATCTACCATCACTGTCTGGAAGAGGGATATGATGTTACAAAAGAATGTATCCCGGTTGTTCCGGCACAGCATTACTTTATGGGAGGCGTTTGGGTGGACTCTGATAGTAGAACATCGATGCCACATCTGTATGCGGTTGGTGAGACAAGTTGTAATGGTGTACATGGAGCTAATCGTCTGGCAAGTAATTCACTGTTGGAAAGCCTTGTGTTTGCACAGAGAGCAGCAACGAAGATCTGCGGAGGAGTGAATCCGTATGCGCCGTATGTAGAGAAAGAAATAGAAGAGACTGAGGATGAAAAAATCAGAGCATAAGAAAAGTTTTGAATCGAGTAAAAATCGGCATAAGATAAATTTGACAATTGAAGTAAGAGTCAGTGGAAGACAATTTTAACAGAAGAAATGGAGAAATGATATGAATAAGATTACAACAACATTACAGGTAGATCATTTGATTCTGGAAGCACTTCGCGAAGACATTTCCAGTGAAGATGTGACAACCAATGCGGTTATGCGTGAAGCGGTAGACGGAGAGGTGGATCTGATCTGTAAGCAGGATGGTGTCATTGCAGGTCTGGACGTTTTCAAACGAGTATTTGAACTTCTGGATGAGAATGTAAAAGTAGAATTTTACTGTAAAGACGGAGATGAAGTGAAAAATAAACAGTTGATGGGGAAAGTCTATGGAGACATCCGTGTGTTGTTGTCAGGTGAACGTGTTGCATTGAATTATCTGCAGCGAATGAGCGGAATTGCAACTTATACACATTCTGTTGCAGGCCTGCTCAAAGGAAGCAAGACAAAATTATTGGATACAAGAAAAACAACACCGAATATGCGTATCTTTGAGAAATATGCAGTTCGTGTAGGTGGTGGTTATAATCATCGCTATAACCTGTCTGACGGAGTGTTGCTCAAAGATAATCATATCGGAGCAGCAGGAAGTGTAACGAAGGCAGTGGAGATGGCAAAAGAATACGCACCATTTGTTCGCAAGATTGAAGTAGAAGTGGAAAATCTGGATATGGTAAAAGAGGCTGTCGAAGCCGGAGCTGATATCATCATGCTGGATAATATGTCAACCGAAGAGATGCAGGAGGCAATCAAGATCATCGACGGAAGAGCTGAGACAGAGTGCTCAGGAAATGTAACAAAAGAAAATATCGGCAGATTGACAGCACTCGGCGTGGATTACATTTCCAGTGGTGCGTTGACACATTCTGCACCAATCCTTGACATTTCACTGAAAAACCTGCATGCTATAGATAAATAGGCTTTCCTACAGAGCAGAGTTGTGGAAAGTGGTTTTGAAGTGCATGTTATACTATGGAAAGTAGGATAACAAATTGGTCTTGGAGGATGTTATGACAGGAACGGAGCGCAGGAATCAAATTGTCGAACGAATCAGAGAAAGCGCAGTACCGATGTCGGGAACCGCATTGGCAAAAGAATGCGAAGTGAGCCGACAGGTGATCGTGCAGGATATCGCTTTGATCCGGGCGGCGGGATATGATATTATATCGACACATAAAGGATATGTATTGAATGAACCAACCAGTGTGAATCGCGTGTTTAAAGTGCAGCATACCGATGAACAGACAGAAGAAGAGCTGTATTCAATCGTGGATCTTGGTGGTACTGTAGAAAACGTGGTGGTGAACCATAAAGTATATGGCCGGATGGAAGCGGAGTTAAATATCAGTTCCAGAAAAAAGGCGAAAGATTTCATCGATGATATTAAAAGTGGAAAATCCAGCCCGCTGAAAAACATCACATCGAACTATCATTATCATAAAGTCGTTGCGGACAGTGAAGAAACATTGAGTATGATAGAAGAGATGTTGAGAGAAAAAGGATTTTTGGTTGAGACACAGGCATAAACATAGCCGGATTTCCTTATTTTAGAAAAAGAGTTATTAACAATATGTGGATAAGAAAATAAAAATGTGAATAACTTTGTAAAAGTATGACAGATGTGTGAAAAAGCACATCTGTTTTTGCTTTTTTAAAGGAAATGTGATATTCTGTTAAAGTATATGTAAAAAAGTATTCAGTTAGAATATGCAGGAGTTATGAGCTGCGTTGTGCTGAAATACAGAACTTAATGTAAGTATAAAGAAAGAGGATGAAAACATGAAGTACGTATCAGGAGATATTTGCTACATATTAGAAGAAAATAAATACGCTACCAAAGTAAAAGTAATGGGGCGTCAGGGTGAGGAATGTATTGTTCAACGTATCGGTGCATGCGGAGCGCTGAGATTTAAAGACAGTGAGTTGTTTAAGACGGAAGAGGAAGCTTTGGATAGCAGAGAGACAACATTTGCAAAGGTGAGTCCGCAGTTGTCGATGTTCCCGGATGGGGATAATATTCCGAGTATAGAGATTGGGTAAGAAAGGGAAAAGATAGGGAAGAATTCAGAAGATGAAAGTGGAGATTCGAGAAAAGGTAAAGAAAATATTATTAATAATGGGAGCTGTTTTAGGAGCATTACTATCGACTATAGGAACATTGTTATATTTTAGTATTAAATGGATGTTTAAAACATGGACAAATCTAACAATGGATGAATTAGTATACCATATGACAGCTCCATTAGAGGGAACAAATGATGGAATGATTCAGGAATATCTGGATGTATGTGCAGTACCGGCTATTTTGATGTTGTTATTAGTCGTAATTTTATTTATTGCATGGAGAACAAAAAAACGTTGGTATATTGTTATGGGGGCATCTATCATTGTTCCGATAATTGTAAGTGGAGTTTCAGTGCATGGAGCATGGAATGAATTAGATGTTGGAAGTTTTGTGGATGGACAAAGCACATATTCATCGTTTATTGATGATAATTATGTTGACCCGGCCGATGTAGCATTGACATTTCCAGAGCAAAAGAGAAATTTAATTTATATCTTCCTAGAATCAGTGGAAATGACATACGCAGATAAAGAAAATGGTGGTGCATTTGATAAAAACGTAATTCCGGAACTTACAGAGTTAGCACAGGCGAACGAAGATTTTTCAGGGGAAGATAAAGAACTGAATGGCGGTTATGCAATGACAGGTGCAACATGGACAATGGGTGCTATGTTTGCACAAACGTCAGGTATACCATTGAGTATTTCCATTGATGGAAATGATATGAATACACAGGAACATTTTTTTGCAGGAGCAGTTACTTTAGGTGATATTCTGGAGAGCGCAGGGTATTGCCAGAATCTTATGATTGGTTCAGATGCAACCTTTGGAGGAAGAAGATTATATTTTACAGAGCATGGAAATTATAATATTTATGATTATAACTATGCAAATGAAAATGGTCTGATTCCACCGGATTACCGTGTGTGGTGGGGCTATGAAGATGAGAAGCTATTTAGCTTTGCAAAAGATAAATTAACAGAGTTATCACAGCAAAGCGTCCCATTTAATTTAACGTTGTTGACGGTCGATACACATTTTGAAGATGGATACCCATGTGAATTGTGTACAGATGAATTTGGAGATAATCAGTATGCGAATGTTATGGCATGTTCAAGCAGACAGGTGAAAGAATTGGTTGACTGGATTCAACAACAAGATTTTTATGAAAATACAACAATTGTGATTTCAGGAGATCATCCGACGATGGATAAAGATTTTTGTGAAGATGTAGACGAAGATTATACAAGAAAAGTTTATACTACATATATTAATCCGGCAGCGGAACTTGAAACAACAGAGAAAAGAAATTATACAACATTTGATAATTTCCCAACAACGTTGGCTGCATTGGGAGTTAAAATTGATGGAAATCGTCTCGGTCTGGGTACAAATTTATTTTCATCAACTCAGACATTAACAGAACGTTTTGGAATCGATAAGATGGAGTCAGAGTTAAAGAAAAAATCCAAAATGATGGAGAAGCTGGGAGATATACGAGAAGTAGAGACTGATATAGGAACTCAGACAGTTCAGGAAGAAAATATTCCGGCAGCAGAGTTGTCGATAGGTGATTATGATTATAATTATAGCAGTTTACCGATATCTGTAACTAACATAAGTAATGTACCAGGGAATATTCAGTCTGTTATGGCAGCAGTATGGAAAGAAGCAGATCAGAGTGATTTACAGTGGGTGGAATTATATCAATTAGAAGATGGAAGCTATTACGCAGATTTGTATGTAGCAGATTATGGAGAAAATCCAGGAGATTATAATGTTCATATATATGTAATAGATGAATCGGGAACTCCAACCATAGTTAATGGGCAGATAAAAACTATTAATTAGCATTTAAAAGAACAGTTCCGATGATGAAACTGTTCTTTTATTGCCTTTACAGATGACGAAAAAGTTGAATTATGTTAAGATGAAAATTAGAATAAATATTGTAGGAAAGTGGAAGGAGGAAGTTAATGAAACACAAAAGAAGAATAAGTTGGATATTGAGCGTATGTATGTTGATACTAACTGTTATGACCAGTGGAATAGATGTCTGCGCAGTTGATTTTGATCAAGAATCAGTCCAAGCAACTGAGGATAGTAGTTTGGAAAAAACGGAAAACGAGGCAACAAAAGAAACAGAAGATATTACTGATGAATTTACAAATTCAGGAGAACCCAACACAGAAGAGTTTGAAGTACGAGAAGACGAAACGATAACAAGTATGGATGAAGAAGGTAATGTTTCGGAAGCACCGGATGAGTCGGGACTGCTTGAGATTGATTTATTGAGTAATGATGGAAAGATAGTTAACTTTAATACAAAAGGAGCAGTGGTAACAACATACACCGAAGTTGGAACCGGTAACGCCGGGTATACTTGTGGGGCATATGGTGCTGATGCAGCATATCTTGGGACAGAAAATGGAAAAGTGAAATTTTTGTTATCAGGAGTGACAGGGCTTGTTGATGCAAAAGATGTGCAGGTTGTAAGTGTGGACAGTGCAGCATCTGTTAGTTATTATTCTGTTAGTTCAGGACGATTAATACATAATATTACAACAAATATTACACAGGGAAATTATATCACATCATTAGATAACGGACCGGCACCATCGTATTTGTCAGAAGGTGTACAATATTATAGTTATGACGGACATTATTTCTATACAAGAGACAGATTTTCAAATATGTTGGATGATTATAAGGCAGGAGTAAGAACAAATTCGATTAACAGTTCTTCGCCATATTATAATTATTATCAATATCTTCCTTTGCGAAGCAAAACAGTATATTCAGCAGCTCAATTAAATGAAATTATAAATAGCAAAGCAGCCGGATATAAAATGAGTAATACAGGAGATTTGTTTACAAATTATCAAAATACATACGGAGTAAATGCATTAATCGCAGTTGGAATTGCAGCAAATGAAAGTGCGTGGGGAAAGAGCAGCATTGCACAGGAAAAAAACAATCTGTTTGGCTTAAATGCTGTGGACGCAGCTCCGGGACAGAGTGCAAACGCATATGAAAATATTGATGCATGTATTAAAACATTTACAGAGACATATATGTCAAAGAGATATCTAAACCCTAAAAACTGGGTATATTCAGGCGGATATCTTGGTAATAAGGGAAGTGGAATGAATGTAAGATATGCATCAGATCCATATTGGGGAGAAAAGAATGCGAATGTTGCTTGGATGATTGATAAAACGTGTGGAAATAAAGACAGTAATCGTTATACCATAGGGATAAAAGATGTGATAGGAAATGAACATACAGAGTTAAACGTACGGACAGAGGCAAGTGTTTCATCTACTGTAATTCACACAACAAAGGATTATTCAAATCAGGCATTTATTGTTTTAGATTCAAGCCAAGGAAATTTTTATAAGGTACAAAGTGATGCCGCGTTAACAGCAAATCGTACCGCTGTTTCGGATGCAGGAAATTATGATTTTTCCAATATGTATGCATATGTTAGTTCAGGGTACGTCAAGAATGTCTTAACAGGTTCCGGAAATTCAGGTGGCTCAGGAGAATCAGGTGGAAATGAAAATAAACCGGATAATTCCTTAGGTAGTGGAGCAATAGCGGTACCAACGGAACTGGCAGGAGCAATAGAATACAATGCTCATGTCCGTGACCTCGGTTGGATGGATACAAAGCAAAACGGACAGATGATGGGAACTGTAGGAAAAAATCTTCCGATGGAGGCAATAACAATTAACATACAAGGTATTGCAGACTTAGGGATTGAATATCAAGTACATGCACAAGATATTGGTTGGATGAAAAGTGTATCTAATGGAGATTTAGGTGGAACTGTCGGACAGGCAAAAAAATTAGAGGCAATTAAATTTAAATTAACGGGTAATGCTGCATCAAATTATGATTTATATTATAGAGCGCATGTGACGAATATTGGCTGGATGGATTGGGCTAAAAATGGAGAATTAGCTGGAACACAAGGATATAATTATGCATTACAGGCGGTTCAGATTGCATTATTGCCAAAAGGATCAGCAGCACCAGGTGGAACAGAGACACCATATCAGATTAATACAGTCAAAATTGGATATTCTGCACATGTACAGGATGTTGGATGGCAAAACGAAGTTCTGGGAAGCAAGATTGCAGGAACAACTGGTCAGAATAAAAAAATAGAAGCAATGATTTTGAATGTCAAATCTGATTTGTTAGGAGTGAAATATCGTTCATATTTGCAGGATACTGGCTGGCAAAATTATCATAAGGATGGTGAAATTGCAGGAACAACAGGGCAGAACCGTCGTATGGAAGCAATTGAAATAGAGCTTACAGGAAAACAGAAAGATAATTATGATATATATTATCGCGTGCATGTACAAGATTTAGGGTGGCTTGGTTGGGCAAAAAATGGAGAGACAGCCGGAACAATGAACTATGCTCTTAAAGTGGAAGCAATTCAGATGTTAATTGTGCCAAAGGGAACGCCAACAATAGAAAATGAACAGAGTTCGTTTAAAAAGAAAAGTACAAATATAGAATATAGCACGCATGTGCAAGATATTGGATGGCAAGATGCAGTACAAAATGGAGAGCTGGCAGGTACAACCGGTCAAAATAAACAGGTAGAAGCAATAAGGATAAATTTGCAATATCCAGAATATTCGGGCGAAATCAAGTATAAAAGTCATATTCAAGATATCGGCTGGCAAAATTACGTGTCAAATGGTGCTATAAGTGGAACTGTAGGCAGAAATAAAGAAATGGAAGCAATCTGTATTGAGCTTACAGGAGAAATGGCTGAAAAATATGATGTGTATTATCAAGTGCATGCTAGTGAATTTGGTTGGCTTGGCTGGGCAAAGAATGGAGAAAAAGCAGGAAGTGAAGGATATGCGCGTCAGGTAGAGGCAATTCGTATTCAATTAGTAGAAAAAGGTGGAAAAGCACCAGAAGATATCGGAAAAGCATTCTATAAAAAATAAAAAAATATAGCATATGTTCGATAAAGGAACATATGCTATATTTTTTATTTATTTTTCTTTTTTTCAAGATATAAAAATATAAAAATCATAAATGCTAATACAAGAAATAGTGCTCCGGCAGAAATGGTATATGCATATGCAGCACCTAAAAGGGCGAACTTCTTAACGAGAATTCCAGAGATAAACATGGCAATAGCACTGGCAATTCCGAATCCGACTAATAAATATACCTGTCTGCGCATTACAGTCAATATAACTTGTTCAATAACTGCAAAAGCAAAGAAAGCACCGCCAATCAATAATACCACCAATACTTGTGTATATGATGATAAGGAGACACCAAATACAATGGATAATATTGGACATCCAAGGATTGCTCCGGCAATGATAATCAATGCAGAGATGAACAGTGCTCCGGCAAAAATTAAACCGCACAAATTTATGAATTTGCGATATTCTTTATGGACCCAGGATTTAGATAAACGAACTAATAAAGGCTGCAAAGCAAAACCTACAAATAAATTGGTCACAAAGCAAGGCATAAATAGATAAGTGTAGTAAGCTTGATCTTTTGCAGTAAGGTAAGTATCGATTGCATATTTTGGTGCATTACCCATGTAAATAAGTAAAAAAGCACTAATACACAATGGGAAACATTCTGTTAACAGATTCCAAATTTTATTCCATTGAAAAGAAGGCTTTTCTAAAGGAATAATAATTTTCGTTGAATGAATAAGTACAATTAATACGATACTTGAAATTATAATGGAAATCAAACAACTTAAAATCAGGCTGTGTGTAAAAATAAGAGTAAGTATAAACCCAAGAACATATGCGCCAATTCGAATACTCATGATTTTTCCGGAAATATCCAGTCGACCTTTTACCTGATAATATCCACCATAAACATCATCAAATGCATCTGTAACTTTAAGTAAACACAGCAGAATAGTAATCAGTGCCTTCTCGAAGTAATAACCCTCAAACCATACAAAGCCTAATACAGATACCATCATAATGATATTTGTTACGATTCGGGAAGCTTCATAAACTTTTATGGAATATTTATTTGTCACATCAGTTGCCTGATAGTTTCGCATTCCATAATTACCAATTGTCAACATCATCTGTGAAGTAGAAAATCCCAAAGAAAATATCCCGGCATCGGATACACCATTCAGCAAAGTTACGACCCAGAGCAATAGCATTGATACAATAGAGTTCAAACCGCTGGACATCATGTTCCAAAATACACTTTGTTTTCCAATGTCATCTTCTTTTATCAACCAAAATTTCTTAAACATAATTTACCCCTGTTCTTTATTAAATAAGTGGATTTTATTATAACATGAAATAGCAGGTACATAATAATTTATTTAGTAAACCTACTTAGATTTTGATGAACTTACAATAAAATTCTAAATTTTGTTTTGGGAAGGGAAATTTTCTGGTGTAAATTCTAATGTAGAAGGGATTGACAAAAAAATGCGGGGGGGGGTATAATGGTATGCGTATATTTGTATTTATATACAAGAAATTACAAGAGGGAGGAAAAACTTCAGTGGAAGTAGTTGGATTTGAAAATAAGAAAAATGCAAGTAACGTATTAGAGTATTTAGAAAATTCTGCAATATATTTTCCGGATAAGGAAGTGTATGAAGATAAAAATGTCAGTATGACATTTAAGCAGGTAGAAGAAACAGCACAAAGAATTGGTACGTCGCTGGCAATGAAACTTGGAAGACATAGAGAGCCTATTGCTGTATTTATGGATAAGTCAGTAAAAGCTATCGTGTCTTTTTTTGGTGTTTTATATAGTGGTAATTTTTACTGTCCGTTGGATGTGAAAATGCCAATTGAACGTATACAAATTATCATGGATGTACTTTTGCCGGAAATTATTGTTACGGATAAAGAACATAAAGAACTTGCAGAAAGCTTTGCTAAAAATAGTCAAATTGTTCTTTGGGAAGATATATCAGAACAGGAAATCGATAAAGATATGCTTGGAAATATAAGGATGGATATGACAGAACTAGATCCGTTATATGTGTTATTTACAAGTGGTTCGACAGGTGTGCCAAAGGGGGTTTTACTTAATCATAGAGTTGTAATAAATTATATGCAATGGTTAGAGCAGACCTTTGAAATTGATAGTACATCGGTTTTTGGAAATCAAGCCCCGTTTTATTTTGATGTATCAATACATGATATTTATGGAGCAATTTATTTTGGCGCTAAAATGGTTATTATCCCACAAAGTTTTTTTGGATTCCCAGTTCGATTAATTGAATATATGAACGAAAAAAGGATATCTACATTTTTATGGGTCCCATCCGCAATGGCGATTGTTGCAAATCTTCAGACATTTGATGTTGTAGTTCCTCAATATTTAAAACAAATTATGTTTGCAGGAGAGGTATTACAAAGAAAACAATTAGATTACTGGGTCAAATATTTACCAGACGCTGTGTATGCAAATCTGTATGGACCAACAGAAACATTTGTATGTACGGCATATATAAGAAATGGAAATGAGCCAGAGGGACAGCCATTACCAATAGGCGTTCCGGTAGCTAATTCACAGGCACTTCTTTTGAACGAAGAAGGTAATGAAGTTGAGTATGGTGAAGTTGGAGAATTATGTATGAGAGGCTCTTGTCTGGCATTAGGATACTATAATAATCCAGAAAGAACAAAGTTGGCATTTGTGCAGAATCCGTTACATCAACGTTATCCAGAACGCATCTATCATACTGGAGATTTAGTCCGATATGATGAAACTGGTAACCTGATTTATATTTCCAGAAAAGACTTTCAAATTAAACATATGGGATACCGCATTGAGTTAGGTGAGATTGAATCTGCCGGGAATGCAATAGAAGGAATTCGCGATTGTGCATGTATGTATAATACAAAAAGAAAAAAAATAGTATTCTTTTATGATGGAATAGAAATGGAAACTAAAAAAATCACAGATGCGTTGGCAACCAGAGTTCCTCAGTATATGATTCCTGGAAAAGTTGTATATATGAAAGTAATGCCACATAACGCAAATGGAAAAATAGATAGGGCAAAACTGAAAGAATTAGTATAGTCTAAAACGAATGGTGCTTAAGAGGAAAGAGGAAAATACATGAAGAAAAATATAAAAAGTGTGGGAGTACTTCTACTTAGTTCTATTATGTTGATGTCAAGTCCATTAACAGTGCTTGCAGAGGAAAACGAAACTGTACAAACACAAGAAAATGGTTCTATTGATCAGCCTGAAAATAATGGAGAAAGTGAGTCACAGGCTTCTGAAAATAGTAGTGAAGACAATACAATTAAAGAGGAAAGACAACAGGAAATATTAGAGCAGGAGGAGGGGCAAGAAAATATAGCATCAACAACTGTTCAGGATATACAGGAAGAACCGGAGGCTGTTGCAGAAAATGGCGAGCAGATCCAGTTAAAATATCGTGCATATTTACACGGTGGATTCTGGCAGGAAGAAAAACAAAATGGAGAAATGGCTGGAACGACAGGGCAGAATCGTGCAATGAGAGCACTGCAGATAAAAATAGACAATCAAACAAATGTGACAGGTGGGGTTGAGTACAGTGCACATGTGCAAAATATTGGCTGGCAGGACGCTGTAAAAGATGGAGAAACAGCGGGTATTGAAGAAAAAAATCTTCCGATAGAAGCAATTAGAATGAATCTTACAGGGGATTTAAAAGAACAGTATGATATCTATTATCGTGTTCATGCTACAAATGTTGGCTGGCTTGGCTGGGCGAAGAATGGTGAAGATGCCGGAACTGCTGGATACGCATATGCTGTACAGGCAATTGAAATTAAATTATATAATAAAAATGCAGAGGATAAACCAGTACAGACAGAACGCAGCTTTTTGTCAGAAGAGACACGTGGTTTGTTGATGTATAAGACCCATGTGCAAAACATTGGTTGGCAAGATAAAGTTTATGATGGAGAAACAGCAGGAACAACAGGAAGAAACCTGAATTTGGAAGCACTTCAGTTAAAAGTGACAGATGCCGGAAGAAAAAATATGTCGGGCTCTATTAGTTACGAAGCCCATGTACAGGATATTGGATGGCAGAATGCAGTTTCTGATTGGGGTACAGCAGGAACAACAGGAAGAAATAAGAAAATAGAAGCGTTAAAAATAAGCCTGACAGGAGAGTTGGCACAAGCATATGATATTTATTATCGTGTTCATTCAGCAGAGTATGGCTGGTTAGGCTGGGCAAAAAATGGTGAACAGGCAGGCACTATAGGACTTAACCTGGGAGCACAGGCTATTGAAGTAAAATTATATGCAAAAGGTGCAACAGATAAACCAGAACAAAGTGGCAGAAGTTATATTTCACAAGATAATTTAGGGGCAATTCTTTATAAAGCCCATGTACAGAATATTGGCTGGCAATCAAATGTGTATGATGGAAAAACGGCCGGAACGACAGGAAGAAATTTGAGTGTAGAAGCTCTGAACATTAAAGTTACTGATTGGGGAAGACAAAATGGGCTGAATGGGTCTGTTATTTATCAAACACACGTACAGGATATTGGCTGGCAGGATGAAGTTGCGGATGGAGAGACTTCCGGAACAACAGGGAAAAATAAAAAAGTTGAGGCCATAAAAGTTCGTTTGTCAGGTGAACTGGAAGAAAAATATGATATCTATTATCGTGTTCATAGTGCAAGATTTGGCTGGCTTGGCTGGACGAAAAATGGAGAGACAGCTGGAACTGTCGGTTACAATGCGGGAGTAGAGGCTATTGAAATCAAACTTTATGAAAAAAATGATACAAACGTACCTGATACAACAGCAAGAAGCTATCTGGCAACAGAAAATATAGGCGAAATTAATTTTACGGCAAATGTTGAAAATTCTGGCTGGCAGACGACAAAAACAAATGGGCAGATTGCAGGAACAACAGGAGAAAATAAAGCAATTCAGCAGCTGACGATGAGTACATCTGATTCTACGGGCAAAAATGTATTTAATGGAACAATTGAATATCGCTTGCATGTAAGTAATGTTGGCTGGATGGATTGGAAAAATAATGGAGAAATAGCTGGAGACGGAAAAAATCAGGCAGAAGCGGTTCAAATTCGTTTAACGGGTGAGTTGGCACAATATGCAGATATCTATTACCGCACTCATGTGTCAAATTATGGATGGCTTGGCTGGGCAAAGAATGGTCAGGAAGCCGGAACTACAAAACTTGGAAACAAATTGCAGGCTATTCAAGTGAAAATTGTCCCAAAGGGAGCAGCAGCACCGGGAAGTAATAGTAATTATTATATAACGATGACACCACAACAGATGCGTATTAATAATGGAATCCAAAATGTATATAATCAGGTGGGACGGAATTTGTATAGTTGTTTTATGTGGTGCGTTAATAATATCAAATATCGTACGCTTGGAGATAACCCAGGAACTGGTTATACAAATCCACAGTGGTTTGCACTGTACGGATTAGAGCAGCAAATAGGAGATTGTCGTACTTATGCAGCAACTTTTTATCAGTTAGCAAAGGGACTGGGCTATAATGCAAGATATGTATATGGTTATGTTCCAAGAGCCGGAGGTGGAATGGTTGATCATGCATGGGTAGAAATTGATATCAATGGAGTAACCTATGTATATGATACAGATTTTCAATATGAGACGGGTCGTAATGGATATCAGTTCAGATACAGGACTTCCGGTACATGGGTATATACAAATTATCACTATGAAAGTTAAAAAATAGAAGAAAACAGAGGGAAAGATACAAATGAAACGTAAAGTATTAACAATATTTTTAGTAGGAATGTTAGCAATTACAGCAGTTACAGGATGTGGAAATAAAAATACAACAGATACGAAAAAAGAGACAACTGCTACAACAAAAACAGAAAAAGAAGAATACAAAACAATAGGAGAAGAGGATAAAGATGCTTATAAAGTAACTCTTAAAAATGAAACAGGTCAGGATATTGTTTCTGTTAGTGTAAAATCTTCTTCAGAGGAAAATTATCCAGATAGTTTTTTGAAAGAGGCAGATACTTACAAGAAAGACGAGACAAGAGTTTTGTATTATAAACCATCAGAAGATGCTGCTAAGGAAACTGCGACAGAAAGTGGAAAAGTATTGCCGGTAGAATATACTATACAATTAACATTGGCAGATAAGACAATTGTTGAATTGCATGCATTTCCATTTGATGATATGGAAAAAGGAAAAATTAAAATTCAGGATGGTGTGGCTTATCTGACATATGAGAAAGACGGAGCAGAGGTTAGTACATTGGATGCTGAATTGGCTACAAAAGCTCAAAAAGAGCAAGATGAAAAAGCAAAAGCGGAAGCAGAAGCTGCAGCACAGGCACAGGCAGAGGCCGCAGCACAGGCTCAGGCAGAAGCCGCAGCACAGGCAGAGGCTGCTGCAGCTCAGGCACAAACGAATCAATCAACATATACAGAATCATCAGATTGGGGTTCACAAAACTATACAGAACCGGCACCAGCGCCAGCACCATCAGCAGGCACATCATCTTCTGATGATGGCTGCATCGGAGATGGATTGACATATTAATTAAGAGGGGAATGGAAAAATGTCGTTAACATCGAATTTGTTTTTCCTGTTTACCGCAATGGGACTATGTATTTATTATATAGTCCCAAAGCGTTTACAATGGGTTGTTTTATTAATATGCAGTTATTGTTATTATATGATAATTAGCATACCGGCAGTATTTTTTCTACTATTTTCAACTCTTGTGACATATGGGTGTGCTTTATGGATAAAACATATTGATAATATTCAAGTAGAAGAAAAAGTAGATGTAAAAAAGAAAAAAAGAGTTGTTACTTATGGAATAATCATGGATTTAGGGATGTTAGCATTTCTGAAATATTCCAATTTTTTGATTTTAAATATTAATACAATAACAAAAGGTCATATTGGTCTATTGCACTTGATATTACCACTTGGAATTTCTTATTACACATTCCAAACGCTGGGATATTTATTGGATGTATATTGGGGGAGAACAGAAGCGGAAATAAATTTGGGTAAATATGCATTATTTGTTTCGTTCTTTCCGCAGCTTGTACAAGGGCCAATAGGAAGATACGGAAGGCTTGCAGAGCAATTGACAAGTTCACATAAATTTGAGTTACATCAGATAAAGTATGGTGTTGAAAGAATTGTATGGGGACTATTCAAAAAGATGATTGTGGCAGAATGGGCTTCAGTATATCGGATTGCAATTTTTTCTAATCCAGAACAATATTCAGGAATTGCAGTATTCGGTGTGTTGCTATATACAATAGAGCTGTATGGTGATTTCGCAGGAGGGATAGATATTGTATTAGGTGTAGCTGCAATGTTTGGAATTCGACTAGATGAAAACTTCCGTCAGCCACTGTTTTCTGTTTCAATTAGTGACTTTTGGAGAAGATGGCATATATCACTTGGAACATGGATGAAAGATTATGTGTTTTATCCCCTAACTTTGTCAAAAGCAATGTGCAAACTTCAAAAAAAGGCGAAAGTCAAATGGGGACGAAAAAAAGGAAGATTCGTGACGATTGCTGTTTCAGATTTGATAGTATTTGTACTTGTTGGTTTATGGCATGGCCCAAGCTGGAACAATATAGGATGGGGATTTTATAATGGAATCATTATTGCAACAAGTGGATTTATGGCAGATACATATAAGGTATGGAAAACAAAATTACATATTAAAGATCAAAGCAGGGGATATCATCTGTTTATGATACTCAGGACGTTTATACTGTTTAATCTTGGACAATATTTCGATTGTGTTAGCTCAATTGGTGAAGCGTTGAAAATGATGAAATATTCTGTTACGAGTTTTCAGCCATCACAATTTTTAATGATATCATCCGGGAAACTCGGAGTGGAATATACACCATATGCATTATTAACATTACTTATCGGATGTGTTATTTGGTTTATTGTGAGTGTATTAAAAGAAAAGGGCATAAATATGGAAGAAGTGGCGGTAAAAACACCAATAGCTTTAGAGTTTTTAATATGTATTCTTTTGCTTATCAGTATTCCACTGTTTAGTCCAATGTCGGTAGCTAGGGGGTTCATCTATGCACAATTTTAAAAAAGGAATAAAGTTAGTTATATGTCTGCTGATTTGTGCATTGGTGATAAAAGCATTGGATATCCTGTTGTATCCATGCACCTTTGTAAGAAATGATATTCATACAGTTACTAATGAGCAGAAAGATGTTGTTATATTAGGAACATCGAATGGAATGTCAGATTTAGATCCGGATAGCATGCTGGAAGGAAGAAAAATGACAGGACACAATTTGTGTGTAGGAGGAGAATATCCGGTTGATGCATACTATTTGACAAAACTCGTTATTGAAAAACAACATCCTAAAACAATTATATTTGAATTGTCTCCGGGATATTTTACGACGGAAAAAGAAAAAGGAAATAATTATTTATTATTTTATCATGAATTCCCAATGTCTATTACAAAAGCAGAATATTATACAGATACAATGTTAGATTGTGATTTCCGTTCACCTTTATTTGCATTTCATGAGTATTCATTGCAATATGAGCTTTCTAAAATAAAGGACACTGTTTATCAGAAAATGACAAATAATTACGATGTATCATATTTGAGAGGACAAGCACAGGAATATCATGAAAATGGATTTATTGAGAAATATCCGGTGGCGATAGAGAATTTTCCATCATATTCACCAACTTTGTTTTCAAAGGATGAAGTGAAAGCAACTAATATGGAATATTTGGATAAGTTGATTCGATTATGCAAAGAGAATGATATTGAGTTTATTGCGACGACAATGCCTTTAGCAGCAACAATGTTAGTTCAAGAAGAGGAAAGTTATCGTGATGCATGGGATTATTTTTCAGAGTATTTTCGTGAAAAGGGTGTAGAATATTATAACTTCAACAGAGAATATTATAAAAGTTATAATCATGAGCTGGCAAATTATGTAGATTATGATGGGCATATGAATGGTGATAGTGCTAGGGCATTTTCAAAAGTGTTTGGAGATATTGTATTTGGTGACGAAGCATTAAATTAGAGAGAAACCTGCAAAATAAAAAGATTAAAAAAGAAGGAGAAGAAATATTTTATGGAAACATTATTGGAAATTTTAAGTGATTTAGTACCGGGAGTACAGTTTGAAGGAAGAACAGATTTGGTGGAGAGTGGAGATTTGGATTCACTTAAAATTTTAAATCTGATTTCGGATATCTCAGATGAATTTGATGTGACAATTCCAGTAGGTGAGGTTGTTCCAGAAAATTTTGATTCGCCAGAGGCAATTATGGCATTGATTAATAGACTTCAGAAATAAGGACATAAGTTAAAAAAGCGGTGTGGTATAGATTTTTGCCATGCCGCTTTAACATTCTAAAAGAAAATAGCATTAATAGAAAAATGGCTATAATTGACAGAAAAAGTAAGACGAAGTATACTACTATAGATAAAGAAAATTAGAAGAGGAATCGGAAAATGAGAGATATGAGTGCGAAGCATACATTTGTAATATGTGCATATAAAGAAAGTGCTTATTTGGAAGAGTGTATTCTTTCGTTAAAACAACAAACTGTAAAATCAAATATTATCATGATAACATCTACACCGAATGATTATATTCGGGAACTCGCAGAAAAATATGAGATACCATTGAAAGTGAATGAAGGAGAGGGAGGAATCGTTCAAGACTGGAATTTTGGATATGCACAATGTAGAACACCGTATATAACAATCGCTCATCAAGACGATGTATATTTTTCAGAGTATGCGGAGCATGCTGTGAATATGTTAGAATCTGCAAAAAAACCATTGATTTATTTTTCGGATTACTGTGAAATTAGAAATGGGGAAAAGGTTGAAAATAATCAACTGTTAAAAGTAAAGAGGATGTTATTGTTACCTCTAAAATTAAAGAAATTTCAAACTAGCCGTTTTATTAGAAGACGCAGTTTAGCATTTGGATGTGGAATTTGTTGTCCATCTGTTACATTTGCAGTGGAGAATCTGCCTAATCCTGTTTTTACAGTGCACTTCCGTTCATGCGAAGATTGGGAAGCATGGGAAAGACTTTCAAAATTAAAAGGTACGTTTGCTTATGATGCAACAATTCAAATGGGACATCGTATTCATGAAGAGTCAGAAACATCAATTATCATAGGAGATAATGCAAGAAGCACGGAAGATTATGAGATGTATTGTAGATTTTGGCCAAAATGGATTGCAAAGATATTGATAAAGTTATATTCAAAAAGCCAGCAATCAAATAATATAGACTAAGGAGTATATATGAAAAAGCTAATTATTATACCGGCATATAATGAGAGTGCAAATATTGAAAAAACAATTAAAATGATTCAGGAAAATGCTCCGGAATTTGATTATGTAATTATAAATGATTGTTCTACGGATGATACTAAAAAAATTTGTGAAAAGAATGGTTATAATTATATAGACTTACCAATTAATCTAGGAATTGGCGGGGCCGTGCAAACAGGCTATCGATATGGTTATGAAGAAGATTATGATATGGCTGTGCAGGTGGACGGAGATGGTCAGCATGACCCAAAGTTTTTGGCAACAATGGCAGATTATCTTGAAGAACATGGATTAGATATGGTAATTGGTTCTCGTTTTATTAATAAAGAAGGATTTCAGTCATCCGGAGCAAGAAGAATGGGTATCAAATATTTTACAGTGCTTATTCAGTTGTTGACCGGAAAGAAAATTACAGATCCAACATCAGGATTGAGGATGGTTAATCGCGACGTTATGAAAATATTTGCATATGATTACCCGAAAGATTATCCGGAACCTGAGAGTGTGGTTGCAATTTTGAGACAGAAAAAGAATGTTGAAGAAATTCCTGTTATTATGAAAGCTCGTGAAGGAGGAGTTTCCTCCATATCGCCGAAAAAGTCAGTTTATTATATGATAAAGGTGACCTTAGCAATTTTAATTGAGCGAATTAGAAAGTAAGAGGTGAGATGATGAATATTCGAATTCAGGTAATTGTTGCAATCGTGATTGTGCTGGCATTGTGTGTGATTATAAATATGATCAGAAAAAAAGCACTTGAGTTAAGATATGCACTTGCATGGCTTTTGGTAGGATTTGGTACGTTGATTTTAGATTTATTCCCAGGCGTAATGATGGGACTTGCAAAATTTATGGGAATAGAAGTTCCGAGTAACATGTTGTTCTTCTTAGGATTTTGCTTTGCGCTGATTATTATTTTCGTGTTGACAATAGCAGTTTCAAGAATGTCAATCCGAATTAAAAATTTAACTCAGGAGATGGCATTGTACGAGAAGAGAATGAAAGACAATGAGGGGTAACTTGTCAAATATAGAAAAAGGTGTTATACTGCAAATGGTTGTTATGTATGTGATATAACGCCTTTTTTCTTGTATAAAAATGTATAGAAAAATAATGGATGATGGAGGTATGAGTGTGACTCAATATATACAAAATTTTGTGAAATTCCAGCCACTATTACGAGAGTTGGTTGCACGAGACATTAAGATTAAATATAGACGTTCTGCATTGGGAGTTCTGTGGACACTATTAAACCCATTGTTTATGATGATTGTGTTATCGGTAGTTTTTTCAAATCTTTTTAAGTTTGATATTGAAAATTTTCCATTATATTTATTGAGTGGACAAGTGATTTTTAACTTCTTTAATGATACGACAACAACATCAATGGGAGCAATTATAAGTAACTCATCATTGATAAAAAAAATATATGTACCAAAATATCTTTTCGTTTTATCAAGAGTTTTTTCAAGTTTTATTAATTTGATGGCTTCATTTACTGCATTAATGCTTGTGATGATAGCTATGCGTGTTGAAATGCATTGGACAGTTATTTTGTCGCCAATTCCATTGTTATTTTTAGTTGTATTTTCATTAGGAATAGGCTTGATATTAGCAGCAATAACTGTAAGATTTAGAGATATCATGCATTTGTATTCTGTATTTACAACAGCGTTGATGTATTTGACACCAGTTATTTATCCAATGTCAATCCTTCCAAAATGGTTATCGCCGATTGTTAGAGCTAATCCAGTTACAAATATATTGATTATGTTCCGTGATGTTATGCTAAACGGAAATTTGCCAAGTATTTCTGGGATTATTATAGCTTTGATTGAAACTGTGCTGGCATTGGGAATTGGATTATATGTATTCTATAAAAATCAGGATCAATTTATTTTAAATATATAATATTAGGAGAAAAATATGGAAAAACCAATAATGATTCAAGCAGATCATGTGTATATGAAATTCAGTTTGTCATCGGAGAAGTTTGATAGTTTTAAAGAGTACGTGATAAAAAGTATTAAAAAACAGGTGTCATATGATGAATTCTGGGCATTAAAGGATGTATCATTTGAGTTAAGAAAAGGTGATGCATTGGGATTAATTGGTTTAAACGGTAGTGGGAAAAGTACAATGTTGAAAACGATTGCCGGAGTGTTAAAACCAACGAAGGGAAGTGTCACTGTAAATGGCTCAATTGCTCCGTTGATTGAATTGGGAGCTGGTTTCGATATGGATTTGACAGCACGTGAAAATGTATTTCTTAATGGAGCACTTTTAGGATATTCGCGTAAACAGATGCAGGAATATTATGATGATATAGTAGAATTTTCGGAATTAAAAGATTTTATGGATGTACCGGTTAAGAATTTCTCTTCTGGTATGGTTTCGAGATTAGCATTTGCGATTGCAACAATCGGAACGCCGGATATTCTTATTGTAGACGAAGTGCTTTCTGTTGGGGACTTTCGATTCCAAGAGAAATGCGAACAACGTATACAGAAGATGATGAATGGAGAAACGACAATTCTTTTTGTTTCGCATAATATTAATCAGGTAGAAAAGTTATGTAATAAAATTGTGTGGTTAGAAAAAGGAGTTGTTAAAGCATTTGGTGATGCCAAAGAAATTGCAGAGGAATATAGAAATTCTTAATCAGAGGTAAAAAGATGAAGAAAAAAGTTATAAGAGTATTAGAAAGTATAGTAGTGATTGCACTGGTGTTTTTATATGCGCACATAGCAAAGCCTCATGCGATTTATGATAAAACAATAGACCCAAGTGCATATGGAACAGTTACGGAAAGTAAGAATGCTATATTGGAACAGGAATTTGAAGTAAACGAGGATACTTTAGACGGAATTCGTGTAAAAGGTGCGGAGAGTGGAGATATTAGTAAAGTGTTTCTCAACTATACATTAGAAGAGGTAGATACAAATGAAGTTGTGGCTGAAGGTGAGATAAATGCTAAAAAGGCATTAAAAAGTCGATTTTATGAATTACCTTTTGATACGATTGAGGACTGTAATGGAAAGCAATATCGCTTATCCTTGACACAGAATGCAGAAGATAATGAAAGTGCAGTGCAGTTCTCGTTTGAGAAACAAGAAGAATCTAATACCGCTTTTTATGTTGATGGGGAAAAAATAGACGGAACGATGATTTTAAAAACGCTGACGAATAGATTCGATTTGGAAACTTTCTTTGTAGTAATGATATTTGTGATTTATATCGTTGCATTCATGAAATTGTTGTATAAGTTATTTAAATAATGAGGGATATCTAATATGCAGGAAATATTAAGGAAAGTTACAAAGACATTAAAAGATGAGGGAATTGCATCAGTTGGGAAAAAGGCACGTTCTTATATAAAAACAAAAAGTATTGAAAAAAAATTGAAAACAAGTCAAGTATTCCAGGATGTGTTATTTATAAATGGGTGTGGACCAGAAGTGCCACACCCTGCTCGTTATAGGGTATCACATCAGAGAGAACAGTTGACTTATTATAATATTTCGAGTAATGAAGTCTTCTATCAACATTTATCAATGGATATGGTAAGGTTATATAGAGGCTTCATTTTTTTTCGGTGTCCGTATAATGAACAAATAGGAGAATTTATAAAACTTGCAAAGAAATTGAACAAAGTTGTTTTATATGATATTGATGATTTAGTAATTGATACAAAGTATACGGATATGATTCCCTATTTGGATACAATGAAATTAGAAGATAGAAAAGCTTACAATCAGAATGTAATGGAGATGGGACATTTACTCAGATTGTGTGATGCTGGAATTACAACAACGACACATTTACAACAAGAAATGCTTCATTACGTTCCGGAGGTTTTGATAAATCGTAATACTGCATCAGAAGAGATGGAAAAGCTTTCTGATAAGGCTTTACAAAGCAAAAAAGAATTAGATCATATTCATATTGGTTATTTTAGCGGCAGTATTACGCATAATGATGATTTTAATATGATTATGCCAGTGATAATAGAACTTATGAAGACATATCATCATTTGAAACTGCATATAGTCGGAGAATTAGAACTGCCGGGAGAACTAAATGAATACAAAGAACAGATAATACAGCATCCGTTTGTTGATTGGAGAAAATTACCTGAATTAATAGCACAGGTGGATATAAATCTAGCACCATTAACAGATACATTATTTAATGCTGCAAAATCAGAAAACAAATGGATGGAAGCTGCATTGGTGCAGGTTCCAACAATTGCTAGTAATCTTGGAGCATTTGAAGAATGTATAGAATCTGGTGAAACTGGAATTTTATGTTCTTCAGTAGAAGACTGGAAAGAAGCACTTGTTGATTTGATAGAAAATCCAGATAAGCGAAATCGTATTGCAAGGAACGCTTGGTATGTATGTAGAGAACGCTGGCTTGCCTATAAGACTGGATATAAGTTAGCAGAGTTCCTAAAGAAAAAATTCCATAAGAATATTATTTTTGTGTTACCATCACTTGAGATTAGTGGCGGGGTAATGGTTACATTGAATCATGCTGCTATAATGCAAAAACGTGGATACGATGTGTCAGTGGCATATTTGAATGCAAAAGAAAATTGGTGTACTGTAAAGGCACAGAAAATACCGGTGTTACATGCAAATGAAGGTGTGCTAGAAGGAAGTATAGATGCTGCGGTAGCTACAATGTGGACGACCGTACAAATACTAAATAGAAATTCGAAAATAAAGAATAAATATTATTTAGTACAAAATTATGAGACCAATTTTTATCAGTCAGGTGACCCATTGAGAATTCAAGCAAATAGAACGTATTCTGAAAATAAAAATATAAAATATCTTACAATATCTAAATGGTGTGAATCGTGGTTAAAAACGGAATTTGGTAAAACATGTAAATACGCACCGAACGGAATTGAGTTTGACAGATTTCATGATACTGCGGAAGAGAGAACATTATCTGGAAAAATTCGAATACTAATAGAAGGCGATTGTGCATCTTACTATAAAAATGTTGATGAAAGTTTTGAAATTGTAAACAAGTTAGAAAAAGAAAAGTTTGAGATATGGTACATGTCTTATAATGCACAACCGAAAGAATGGTATCGGGTAGACAAATTTTTTCATAAAGTTCCGTATGCGAAAGTAGCACAAATATATAGAGAGTGCGATATTTTAATTAAGACGAGTGTTTTGGAAAGTTTTTCGTATCCACCATTAGAGATGATGGCGACAGGAGGTCTTGTGTTGGCTGTGCCAAATGGTGGCAATGTGGAATATTTAGAAGACGGAAAAAACTGTATATTATATGAACAGGGTGATATAGAGCAGGCTGTTTCTAAAATCAATCAATTATGCACAGAGAAAGAATTAAGACACAAATTATATATAGAAGGATTAAAGACTGCAAAAGAACGAGATTGGAATAACATAGAGTCTGCGATAGAAAGTCTGTATATGGAGGAATCATAAGATGAGTAAAACGGAAAATTTACAACAAAAATTAGTTAGAATAGTAAGAGAAGAGGGGGTTAAGACTGCATATAGAAAGGGAAAAAATTATATAAAATTGCGTGTATCAGGAGACCCTATTCGTCATTGTTATAAAGATGTATTGTTTATAAATGGATGTTATTTGCCGCATCCGTCAAGATATCGAGTGGATCATCAGGTAGAGCAGTTACAAGCTTTTGGTTTGACAGTAGATAGCATGTTTTATGAACGTGTCAATTTGGAGATATTGAAATATTATCGTGCATTCGTATTTTTTAGATGTCCGATTACGACAGAAATAGAGGAATTTATTGATAGAGCTAAATATTATAATAAACCGGTTATATTTGATATTGATGATTTAGTAATTGATAGAAAATATACGGATATGATTCCGTATTTAAAAACGATGTCTGAAAATGATAAGAAAGTATATGATGATGGTGTTGAGAGAACGAAGCAGACATTATTAAAATGCGATTGTGCGATAACAACGACAAGTGTGTTGGCAAATGAACTGAAAAATTATGTTGATGATGTTTATATAAATCGTAATGTCGCATCGGAGAAGATGTTGAAATACTCAAAAAGAGCATATAGTAATGCTGTAAAAGATGAAGAGAAAATTATTATGGGCTATTTTAGCGGGAGTATTACACATAATGCCGATTTTGAATTAATTATGCCTGTAATTAAAGAAATTATGGAAAGCAATAATCAGGTTTATCTTAAGATTGTTGGAGAGTTAGACTTACCAAAAGAGTTGGACAGTGTTCGAGAGCGAGTGATTGCGGAACCATTTGTAGAGTGGAAAAAACTACCGGAGTTAATAGCTTCTGTAGATATTAATCTGGCGCCATTAGAAGAGTCTATTTTCAATGCTGCGAAATCAGAAAATAAATGGCTCGAGGCAGGACTTGTTCATGTGCCGACAATTGCAAGTAAGGTCGGAGCCTTTGAAGAAATGATTCAGGATGGACAAGATGGTATTTTATGTGCGAATATACATGAGTGGCAAGAAAAATTACAGCTTCTTATAGATGATAAAATGTACAGAGAAGAAATTGGAAGTAATGCATATGCAATTACAAGAAAGAAAATTACAACTTATACAGGTCGAGGTATAGCCGAGTATGTGATTTCAAAGATGCCAAAAAATTTCGGATTTGTTTTGCCAACTACTAATATTAGTGGTGGAGTAAATGTAATTATAAAGCATTGTAATATGCTTAGAGATCATGGGTACGATGTGTTTATAGTAAACGAAGACAGAAAATCTGATGATATTATAAATAAAGATGGATGTATTCCGGTTGTACAAAGTTATGATACACGTTTTGAGGCATATGTGGATACTTTAGTTGCAAGTTTATGGAGTACACTTACATTTGTGAAAGTATATCCGAATGTTTTGCATAGAGCATATTTGGTTCAGAATTTTGAAACCAATTTTAGTCCGGACGGATACTTTGAGAAAACAATGGCAAATGCAACATATAATTCTCTTATTCCAATTCATTATCTTACAATATCAAAATGGTGTCAGGATTGGTTAAAAGAAAAATTTGGAAAAGATAGTATTTATGTACCAAATGGAATTGATTTAAGTGTTTTCTCTTATAAAGAAAGAGATTTTGAAGGGAAAATTAAAATTCTTATTGAAGGAAATAGTGATGACCACTATAAAAATGTAGATGAAAGCTTTAAGATTGCTGAAAAACTAGACAAAGATAAATATGAAATCTATTATTTGTCATATCAAGGAGGAGCAAAATCATGGTATCGTGTAGACAAATTCTTACAAAGAGTTCCACATGACGAAGTTGGAAAAATTTATCAGTCGTGCGATATTTTGTTAAAAACAAGTATTTTGGAAAGTTTTTCGTATCCACCATTAGAAATGATGGCAACTGGTGGGCTGGCTGTTGTAGCACCAAATGGAGGAAATATTGAGTATTTACGTGACGAAGAAAATTGTCTAATGTATAAACTTGGTGACATAGATAAGGCAGTTGAACAAATTGACAGACTTGCTGAAGATGCTTTATTAAGAGAAAGATTGATTGCAGGAGGATTAGAGACTGCCAAAAAACGTGAATGGAGTAAGATTGAGGAGCAAATAGTTACAATGTATCGAGACTTGAAGGAGAATGACGATGAATACTAATAGTATTGCAAAAAAATTTGTTTATCTTTCACTCATATTTGGTATATTATTTATGGTTTTAACACCGCCTTTTCAGGCGCCAGACGAAGATAGCCACTTTAAGAAGGCCTATGTATTATCAAAAGGAAATTTATTTCCAGATGTGCAGGATGGGAAAGTGGGATATATGCTGCCAAAGGGAATGTTAGATTATATCACTATGCAAAATAATAAAGGTGGTAATCTCGATGAAAAATTTAACTATAAAGACATGTATTTGACAGAACGATTACCAGGAGAATATGGAGAACAAAAGTTTGATGGATTCTCGACAGTAAAAACAAATCCAGTAGGGCATATTGTACAAGCAACAGGAATTGTTTTTGGCAATGTAGTGGCGAAAATATTAGATATTGATAATCCTTCAGTATTATATTTTTTATATTTTGCAAGATTTTTCAATTTGTTATTTTACGTAACAATAGTGGCAATTAGTATCTCTATTACACCAATATTAAAAAGAACGATGGCAATGATTGGAATTATGCCGATGTCGTTATTTTTGGCAGCTACAGTATCGTATGATCCAATATTAATTTCACTTGCGTTTCTAGCATGTGCAATGATATTCAGAATTTCTTTTGGCGAAAATCAAAAAGAGCTAACTACTGCATACATAGTTATTTTAAGTGTGATAGCGTATGTGTTTGTTGTTATAAAAATTGTATATGTACCAATATTTTTGTTGATGTTATTTTTGCCAAAATTTGAATTCAAAAATAAAAAGATCTATGCTAAGAAATTGATAAGTATGGGAATTATTGTGATAGCTTTGTATTTTATTACAAAGCTGACTATGCCAAGTGGAGACACAAGTGTTATTACAGAAGATGCCAAATTGGCATCACAGCAGATGCAGTTTGTAATTCATAATCCAGTAAAGTATCTGCAAATATATTTTAATACATTATCAAGTATGAAACTATTTTTTGTTTCAACAACAATTGGTACCTTTGGATTAATTGATACAAATTTGTATTGTGTATTTTTGGGGGCATATTTATTTATCATGCCAATTATTGGAATTGCAGAAACAAGTTTAGATAATATAAAAGTAAAGGTTATAGATAGGATTATAGTGTTTATAAGTGTCTCAGCCGCAATTTTTGGATGTTTTCTGGCAATGTATATATACTGGACATCCATATTGGATAATTATGGAGTGGGAGCAGGGGCTATTACGGGAGTGCAAGGACGATATTTCATACCAGTAATACCATTAATATTTTTAATATTTGCGAATACAAAATTGCAAAAAGTAGAAAAATTAAACAAAATTATGAAAACCATAGTAGATAATTTTATATTGCCAAGCAGTATAATGCTTTGCGCATCTGTCGTTGCTATATTATTGCGATTCTGGTGTTAGAAAAGTGAGAGGAAAGAGATGAAAACCGAAAAAATATGTATATACACTTGTATAACTGGAGATTATGACAATCTTCATGATGTGGAAAAAGATGAAGATATTGATTATATATGTTTTACAAATAACCATACGTTAAAGTCAGATTGCTGGCAGTTTGTCTATATTCAAGATGAAGAGAATATAGGTGATATGTTATTATCAAGAAAAATTAAAATATTGGGCCATCCGCTTTTGGAAAAATACGATATAAGTATATGGGTAGATGGAGCTCTCCAGGTAAAGAAAGATATACGTAAACTACTTACGACATTTTGTGATTTGGAAAATTACTCAATGGCATGTTTTCGTCATAGATTACGTAATTGTGTTTATCAAGAAGCAACGGCATGTGTTATTCATAGAAAAGCAAATAGGGAAGAGATTATTCAATATTTGGACTTTATAAAAAAAGAGCAGTTTCCGGAGGATTATGGATTAGCGGAATGTACGGTTTTGATACGAAGAGAAAATCAACAAGATGTAAAAGATACGATGCATCTTTGGTATGATTTACTTTGTAAATATGTGAAAAGAGACCAGTTATCATTTCCGTACAGTATATGGAAAACAGGATTAAAGATTTGTTGGATTGATTTAAACGTATTTGATAATCCGTGGTTTTTCTGGTATGCACATAAACAGAAGACAGAGAAGAAAACTGCAAGGATATTTTTCGGAAATTATCAAAACGTGTATACAGATGTATATGTAGAGAAGAAAATGGAGTTGGATGGAAATATCTGCAAGATTAAATTTGTATTTCCTAGAGACTACTCGAAGATATCAATCAATATTGGGCAACATTTTGGTAAAGTAATTACTTCATTGAAAACATCCATTCCAGTAAAAAGGATATCAGCATTTCCTGGGATTTCACATTCAGGTTATACAGTTTTTGATTATGATGATATGGTTCTTTATTTTGAAGGAAAATTCCAAAAAAATCAAAAATTCGAGGTATCATTTGATATACGGAAGTTTGGGGAGACTAAGATACAAGAAGTGTTGGAAGGAATTGTAAGTGAATACTATTATGATAAGATAATTCGAGATAATATGATTAATGGGTTGAATAAACGCTGTACTGAATTGGAAGGACAGATAATAGAGTTGCATAAAGAACAAGAAAATTCACTAATTAGACGAGCAAAAAAACTATGTGGTCAACAAGATATAAAATCTAAAATTTTGAAGAAACTAATTATGAAATGTGTAAAACTCAATTAGGAAGGTCAAAATGGAATGTATACAAAGGGGTATTATGAAATATAGAGAATTATATAAAAAAGTTAAAAAGACGATGGTCTATACAAAATTTTATGGAATTAAAAATATGATTCATCGTAATTTTGATAAATATCAAGTGAATGAACAATGGTATTCAACTTGGTTCGAACAGAATAAGGTTACACAAGAGGAAATAAAGATACAAAAACAGCAACGATTTGTATATGAACCGGTTATTAGTATTTTGGTTCCAGTATATAATACTCCACAGAAATATTTACAGCAGATGATAGAATCGGTATGTGAACAGACATATGATAAATGGGAACTTTGTATTGCGAATGCGAATCCGGAAAATTTAGAAGTTCAAATCATTTTAGATGAATATAAAAAGAAAGATTCAAGAATTAAGGTGGTAGATGTTCCGGAAAATTTAGGTATTGCTCAAAATACAAACAAGGCTTATGAAATTTCAACAGGACAATATATTGCCCTGTTGGACCATGATGATATGTTAGCAACGAACGCCTTATATGAAGTTGTTCGGACCATGAATGAGAAGAATAAATCGGAAGTGATTTATACAGATGAGGACAAAATATCAGAAAATTCAAATGAACACTTTCAGCCTAATTTTAAACCAGAGTTCAATTTAGATTTATTAAGAGCTAATAATTATATATGTCACCTTTTTGTATTTAAGAGAACTTTGATAAAAGAATCAGAACCATTTCGAGAGGAATATAATGGGGCCCAAGATTATGATTTAATACTAAGATGTACGGAACAAGCAGAGAATATTGCTCATATATCAAAGATTTTGTACCACTGGCGTATGCATAGACAATCAACAGCAGATAATCCGGCTAGTAAATTATATGCGTATGATGCGGGTGAACGGGCATTACAGGCACATCTAAAAAGATGTGGGGAAGTCGGTCGCATAGAAAAATTAGATGATTTGGGCTTTTATAAAATTATTTATGAATCTAAGGATAATAAGGGTTTGGTTACCACCGTGATTAAAAGTGATGGGGAAATCAATTATCTAAAGAAATGTATTAATTCGTTAAAAGAAATGGATTATGAAAATTTGCAGATAATAGTAGTGGATATGGGAAATCAGAGCGGTAAGGTAGAAAAATATTATCAATTCTTGGAAGGACAAGGAATACAGGTTGTTAAAGGTCAAAAAGATTCATTTCCTGCGACTATTAATAGTATCAAGAAGCAAATAAAAGGAGAATATATTCTTTTGCTTTCGCAATATATTGAGTTTCAAGGAAAGAAGGACTTGGAACAGTTACTTGCAAATTGCCAACGTGAAAAAATTGGTGTCGTTGGTGCAAGAAGTTATTATAGAAATCATACAATTCGACATGCAGGTATTGGAATTGGAGGAGAAAAATTCTCATACAGATTATTTGAAGGATTGCCAAATATGTGTAAGGGCTATATGCATAGAGAGGCACTGCAACAGGAATTGAGTGCCGTTAGTATGGAATGTATGATGTTAAGAAAAAGTTTGTTAGAACAAATTGATGGATTCGATGATAAATTGGGAGACGAATTTGCTGCTATAGATTTTTGCCTGCGAGTGAAAGAAAAACAGTATCGAGTTTTGTATGTTCCGACAGTTGTGATGCGGTATAATGCTTCCTATGATAAAGAACGTATCGAAGCAAAGAATATAACAATTATGATGCAGCGATGGAAAAATGTTTATGAAAATCAATATGGTTACAGTAGTTAACTTGTTGAGTTTAAATTCGTCAATTAGAAGGTAAAACTTATGTATTAACGAAGAAGTTGATTAAAAAATCGATTTTTCAAAGTGTAAGAGTAAGTACAGATTAAAATCGACATAAGAATTACTATAAAAAATAAAGCAGTAACAGGTAATATCTTTCTGGTTACAAAAGATAATATATCAATTACAGCAATTAAAATCCGATGTAAAAAATACATTCCGGTACTTAAATTTCTTAAGTATTTTGCGTGCTTTAAATGTAATGAACTCTTTGTAAGTATTATTAAGAGGAGTGGGGCGATAAATAAATGCAATATAAATAATGCACCATCATCAAGCGGAACATGTTGATTTACTAGTAGTAATTCTAAAAAATAAAGTATGGTTGAAATAAAAAGCAAAGGTTTTGTATATTGATAAAGTTTCGGGGATTCGATATGAACTCCGACATAAATTCCAAGTATTAAGAAACAGGTTCCAACAAAAATTCCATTTCGTGCAGAAATGAATAATTGCATGTAAGAGTCAACAATTATCTGCAAGTAGGAATTTTTGATTAAAAAGTAATAATTATTACATAATAGGGCGAAGGCATATAAGAAAATACTAATTATCAGTATAATTTGAATTCGTCCTTTTTTAAGAAATGGATAGATAATAATAATTGCAATAATGCTTGCCTGTACATACCAGAGCGCTCCATAAGGATAAAATAATATATGTTTAAGTATATCATGACAAATAGTAAGTTTTGGGGTTTGTCTTAAAAGTTGTTTGATGATTTCCAATAAATTATTTATATTTTCAAATATAATAAGAGGAATGAGCAAACGAAAAATATATTTTTGGATAATGATATCTAGCTCGGCTGGTTGCTTCAAATATTTTTTTCCAATCCAAAATCCGGAACATACAAAGAAAAATGGTACAGCTAATCGGAAAAAACCTCTTCCGATTAGTAATTGTAACGCTTTTGGAAAGATGCTGGAAATATTGGTATGTATTCCGATAATACAAAGGCAAAAAATAAATTTCATTAAATCAATGCTGTCATATTGTTTGCTCATAATTTTGTCTCCATTTAATTTCTTAATATTCTTCTAAAAAAATTCCCGAGTATTTTTTCATATATAATATTTATAACACCACTTTACAACTTTATAGATGACTCATATGTAAACGCCCTATGGTGCGTTTACGAGCAAATAGTTTAAAATGTAAATTTTACTGTAAATAACAAATCAGATGTGAATATGTAATGAAAATAGTTTGATTAATGAAACGTTAGATGTAGAACGACAAAAAGGAGTTATAAAAGGGAAGCCGCGTTCAACGTGATGTTCGTAGTTCAACGTTAAAGCGACACCCCTATAATTTAAATAGTTTATTTTGTTAATACTTCAACACCAGTTTCCGTTACAAGTACCATATATTCAATCTGGGCAGAAAGTCCATCATCAATGGTATAAACAGTCCAACCATTATCTTCATCAACAAAGAAATCCGGACTACCTTCATTAATCATAGGTTCAATGGTAAACATCATACCAGGTACTAAGAGCATCTCAGATCCTTTTGGAGTAACAAAGCTGACAAATGGGTCTTCATGAAATTCAAGTCCGATTCCATGTCCGCCAATTTCTTCTACAACAGAATATCCGTTTGCTTGAGCGTGAGTGTTAATTGCGTCAGCAATATCTCCAAGATGTCCCCATGGTTTTGCAGCAGCAAGACCAAGTTCAAGGCATTCTTCTGTGACTTTTACAAGACGTTCAGCACGTTCGGATACCTGTCCGATTTTGAACATTCGAGAGGCATCAGAAAAATATCCATTAAGAATTGTGGATACATCAACATTGATGATGTCACCTTCTTGCAAAATGATATTTTTATCAGGAATACCATGACAAATTTCGTTGTTAATAGAAGTACATACACTCTTTGGGAATCCTTCATAATTTAATGGGGCTGGAATCCCACCATTTTTTGTTGTTACATCATATACGATTTTGTCAATATCTTCTGTACTCATTCCGGCATGAATCTGTTCAGCAACAGCATCAAGAACTTTTGTATTGAGTTCAGCACTTGCTTTGATTTTTTCGATTTGAAATGGGGTTTTTAGTAATTGGCGGCTTGGGACAATCTCTCCATGATCAGCATGAAGCTGCATTTTTTCTTCGATTGGCATGTGGCATTTTTTATATTTTTTTCCACTTCCACACCAGCAAGGGTCATTTCTTTCCATTTTACAATCCTCTTTTCTGAAAATTTTGAAATATCCATATTGTCATATGTATATAGTTAAATATCTACTATTTATATTTTTACAGTTTAACATATATGAGAGAAAAAAGCAAAGTTAGAAATGACGAACATGCGTAGAGAAAAGTTTGACATGAAAAAAAAGAGGAAGTATACTGATAAAGGTCAAAAAGTAAGAATGAAATTTAATTGTTCGTGAAAACATAAAAGAAAGGGAAATAAATGAAGAAAAAAATAAGTGTTATTGTTGCATTGTCAATTATGATCACAGGAATAAATTATCCGACATACAGTGTATATGCACAGGAAGAAAATCAAGATATCCTTCAGAGTGAAGAGAATAGTGCAGAATCGGATCTTCAGCAAGAGAATGAGGAACAGATGTTGAATGAAGAGGCTGATATAGATGCAGATCCTATAGCAGAAGAATCTCAAGAACAGGGAGTTTTGAAAGAAAACAGTTGGCGTTATCAAGATGGAGAATTGATTAGAAGTGCTGAGGATGAAATTTCTGTAATTAGTGATGTATATGTTCCAAATGCAACAAAAAAAGGTATTGATGTAAGTGAGCATAATCGTAATATTGACTGGGAAAAGGTTAAAGCCGCAGGAATAGATTATGCCATTATTCGTTGTGGCTATGGGGATAATGATGATAAGCAAGATGACAAACAGTGGCTGAGAAATGTAAGTGAATGTGAACGTTTAGGAATTCCATATGGGGTTTATATTTATTCATATGCTCAAAATACAGATATGGCTACAAGTGAAGCACAGCATGTATTAAGATTAATAAGCGGGCACAAGTTGAGTTATCCTGTTTATTTTGATATGGAGGATAATAGTACATTAGGAAGTGACTTCGCTGCAATTGCACAGACATTTTGTAGTACAGTTCAAAATGCAGGATATGCAGTTGGGGTATATGCAAATTTAAATTGGTGGAATAAATATTTGACAGATATAAAATTTGAACAATGGCATCGTTGGGTCGCTCAGTATAATATACAGTGTGATTACCCAGGTACATATGCAATGTGGCAATATTCGTCAAAAGAATTAGTTGATGGAATAGATGGACCAGTTGATATGAACTATCTTATTGGAACACCAGCGGATCATGGAGTTAAAGAACTGCAAAGTGGGGTTTCGTATGAGGCTCACGTATCAGATATCGGGTGGCAAATTTTTGCCCAGAACGGAGAAACGGCAGGAACAACAGGCCAAAATAAAGGAATAGAAGCCTTAAAAATGCAGTTAAATGATGTGGATGGCGGAATAGAATATAGAGCGCATGTACGAGATATTGGTTGGCAGAATTATGTATCAAATGGGCAACAGGCAGGAACTACAGGTCAGGCGAAACCAATAGAGGCAGTCTCTATCCGACTTACAGGAGAAGCAGACGAACAATATGATATCTATTATCGAGTACATTCAAGTGATTTTGGATGGCTTGGCTGGGCGAAGAATGGAGAAGATGCCGGAACACAAGGCTATGCAAAGAAAGTAGAAGCGATACAGGTTCAATTGGTTCAAAAAGGTGGAGAAGCTCCAGGAGAGACTTCAAATGCTTTTAAGATAAAAGAGACAGAAGTTCAGTATCAGGCGCATGTATCAGATATAGGATGGCAGAATATCGTAACAAACGGAACAATAGCAGGAACAACAGGCCAAAATAAAGGTGTAGAAGCATTAAAATTGCAATTATCTAATGCTAGAAATAGCGGAATAGAATATAGAGCGCATGTACGAGATATCGGTTGGCAGGATTATGTATCAAATGGACAGCAGGCAGGAACAACGGGGCAGGCAAAACCAATAGAAGCGGTATCCATCCGACTTACAGGAGAAGCAGCAGAGCAATATGATATCTACTATCGAGTACATTCAAGTGATTTTGGATGGCTTGATTGGGCAAAGAATGGGGAAGATGCCGGAACACAAGGTTATGCAAAGAAAGCAGAAGCGATTGAAATTTGTTTGGTTAAAAAAGGCGATGCAGCACCGGGAAGTACGGAAAAAGCATTTTTAAAGAATAATTAGAAAAAGAGTTATTGCTGGTTTGAGGTGATTCCTCAATATCAGTAATGACTCTTTTTTTAAAAATATAGGAAAATCTTGTGTTTTAAACCTAAATCAAATAAAATAAAAGAAAGAAAATACTTGATAAACGAAGGGAGCATATATGAGAGAGAAAAAGTTTATGAAGTTATTGGGCGTGATTGTTTTATGCATGGCTATGATAACAACGATGCCAATATCAGTATTTGCAGAGGATACTGTACAGACTGATAATGTACAACAAACTACTCAAGAAGATATTAATCAGGATGAGAGTGGAACTACTCAGAATGAGGGAGAGCAGGATGTAACACAGGAATCTGAGGTAGAAATAACAGAATCTGATTTGAATAGTAGCATTGAGAATGATACAGAAAACAATGATGAATCTGTTATGCCGGCTGAGGAAGTGGCAGATGTATTAAATATTAAATACAGTGCATATCTTCAAGGAACAAATTGGCAGAAAGAAAAAAGCAATGGGGAGACAGCTGGAACTGTCGGACAGAACCGTGCTATGAAAGCACTCAAGGTTCAATTGGAAAATAACACAGGTATAACAGGAACAATACAATACTGTGCTCATGTATCCAATATAGGTTGGCAAAATTATGTGGGAGAAAACGAAGTAGCGGGAACAACAGAAAAAGGGCTGCAAATTGAAGCAATCCAGATGAAACTTACAGGAGAGCTGGCAGAACAGTACGATATTTATTATCGAGTTCATGCAACAAATGTAGGCTGGCTTAGTTGGGTGAAAAATGATGAAAAAGCTGGAACAGCGGGGTATGCATATTCTGTTCAGGCGGTAGAGATTAAAGTTTGTAAAAAGAATAGCACAGATGCACCAATTACTGAAGGAAAAGGTTTTGTATCGGAAGAAACACTTGGAAAAATTATGTACCAGACCCATGTGCAAAACATTGGTTGGCAAAACAAAGTTTACGACGGAACAACTGCAGGAACGGTAGGAAGAAATTTAAATCTTGAAGCATTGAAATTAAAAGTTACAGAAGCAGGAAGGGCAGGTTTGACAGGTTCTATTACATGTGAGGCACATGTACAGGATATTGGTTGGCAATCGCCAGTTGCAGATTGGAATACTGCAGGAACAACCGGAAAAAACAAAAAAATTGAAGCTGTTAAAATCAACTTGACTGAACAGTTGGCAGCAACGTATGATGTTTATTACCGAGTGCATTCAGCAAATTATGGTTGGCTTGGCTGGGCAAAGAACGGGGAAGAAGCTGGAACAAAAGGGCTCAATTTAGGTGCTCAGGCAGTAGAGGTTAAATTATATGAAAAAGGTTCTCCAGAAGCCCCTGCTCAGACGGGAAAAAGTTGTGTATCCGTAGAAAATTTGGGCTTAGTTCTTTACAATACACATGTACAAAATATCGGTTGGCAAAGAAGTAATTTTTACGATGGACAGACAGCAGGAACAACAGGAAGAAATTATAGCATTGAAGCAATCAAAATAAAGGTTACAGAGTTAGGAAAACAAGGTAATCTTACAGGCTCTATTCTTTATGAGGCACATGTACAAGATATCGGCTGGCAGGGAGAAGTTGCAGATGGACAGACAGCAGGAACAACAGGAAAAAATAAAAAAATTGAAGCAATTAAAATCCGTTTGTCAGAACAGTTAGAAGCTCAATATGACATTTATTATCGAGTACATAGTGCAAGATTTGGTTGGCTGGATTGGACTAAAAATGGAGAGGTTGCAGGAACTGTTGGATATAATGCAGGTGTAGAAGCAATCGAAATTAAACTGTATGGAAAAGGGGATGTAAGTGCTCCGGCATGCAGTGGAAGAAGCTATTTGTCAGCGAATCAAATTGGAACATTGACATTTAAAACAAATGTAGAAGGTTTAGGTTGGCAAGATGCAAAAGAAAATGGAGAAATGACAGGAACAACGGGAGCAAATAAAGCCATTCGACAGCTTTCGATGAATATAGCATCTTCAATGACAAGTGGGTATACAGGAAACATAGAATATCGTTTACATTTAAGCAATGCAGGCTGGCAAGACTGGAAGACAAGTGGAGAAGTGTCCGGCGATGGAATAAATCAGGCAGAAGCAGTCCAGATTCGTTTAACAGGAGAACTTGAAAAATATGCGGATATTTATTATCGCACACATGTTTCTAATTATGGCTGGTTAGGTTGGGCAAAAAATGGTCAGGAAGCAGGAACAACGAAATGCAATTATAAATTGCAAGCAATTCAGATAAAGATTATACCAAAGGGTACTTTAGCACCGGGGGTGAATTCGAATTATTATAAAGAAACTAAACCTGTAAGAATGTTAGCAAGGTTTTCAACAGTAAGTACAAATAATGCAAACGGATTTTATAACATGTCAAGAGCATTAGGTTCATTTAACGGCGTGGTAGTTAATCCGGGACAGACAATATCGTTCTTTGGTGTTGCAGGACCTTGCGGACAGGCTCAAGGTTATCGTCTGGGTGGAGTTGTCGGTGGCGTCGGATATGGTGGAGGTATCTGCCAGGCGTCTACAACATTGTATGGAGGTGCAATCCGAGCAGGAATGACAATCATTGAACGAAATAATCATACGATTGCTTCGACATATGTTCCAAGAGGATTGGATGCGATGGTATCATATGGAGATTCAGATTTGAAGTTCCGAAATGATTTGGGATTTCCGGTAACAATTAAGACATATACAGCAGGAAATACATTATATGTAGAATTTTATGGTCAGGATCCGGGATGGTTTGATTTTATCGAGCCGGTATCTTGGGTATCAGGACATTTTGCATGGGCACAGAGAAGATACTATAAAAATGGTTCAGTGATTCGTACAGAGAACCTGCCAAATTCTTATTATTATAATTAATGCAGAATAAAAAAGACATAGTTGGTGGAAAGCTGGCTATGTCTTTTTAAGTAGAAAATATTGGTGTAAAAAAGAAATGTAGATTTTTATGGAAAAGTTTATAAGAAGAGGAATAGCTTTAGTATGTACCATAATTGATGAGATGCAGGATGAGATAAAGTAGCAGAAAGAAGTAATAGAACAAAAAGATAGTGAATTACAAGAACTACAACAGAAAATGAAAGAACTGCAAGAAGAACTTGAAAGACGAAAGATGTAAAAGTACTTCAGAAAGCATGCGTGTTGAAATTTGTAAAAAATTGAAATATAGTTTGAATA
>DAVZKO010000002.1:0-67224 GCA_052272205.1 Schaedlerella sp.
GGAAGTAGTTCATCATAGAGAACATACCTTTCTTCATCTCTCCGCCGTACCATGTGTTAACGATAACCTGTTCTTTGCTTGTGATGTTGAACATAACAGCTGTCTCAGAGTTCAGTCCTAATTCTTCGTAGTTCTCAACTTTTGCTTTTGAAGCATTGTAAACAACGAAATCTGGTTCGAAGTTCTCAAGTTCTTCTTCTGTTGGCTGAATGAACATGTTTGTTACGAAGTGAGCCTGCCATGCAACTTCAACGATGAAACGAATAGCCATACGAGTATCTTTGTTAGCTCCGCAGAATGCATCTACAACAAACAGTCTCTTGTTAGAGAGCTCTTTGATTGCAAGATCTTTAACGGCTGTCCAAGCTTCCTGTGTAGCTGGGTGGTTGTCGTTTTTATATTCGTCAGAAGTCCACCATACAGTGTCTTTAGAATTATCATCCATAACGATGAATTTGTCTTTAGGTGAACGACCTGTGTATACACCAGTCATAACGTTAACTGCACCGAGTTCACTTTCCTGACCTTTTTCAAAACCTTCAAGTTCAGGGTTTGTTTCTTCTTCAAATAACATTTCATAAGAAGGGTTGTACACAACTTCAGTAGTTCCTGTGATGCCATACTTAGTTAAATCAATTTTTGCCATCTTACATATACCTCTTTCTTTCTAGTAATACTGTACATTTCTGCAAACGCAGACGATACGATATTCCTTTCTAATTATACATAATATGGGGATAAAATCAATAAAAATCCTGCAAAATATTTAACAAAGTATATAAAAAAACTGTAAACATAAGGCAAAAATGAAGGGGCAAAAACGGATTCTGTCAAAATGCCAGAGAGGAGAGAAAAGGGAAAATATGGAAAAAGGATGAAATTTGTCGAAGATTCTTAAAGACGGACTTCCAGATTTTGACAAATTCTGTAAGAGACACTTCCTATAATAGGGGTACTTGCTAGATAGAAGGTAGGAGGGTGTATGTATTATGAACTATACATAGATATATTTTTTATTGAGAATTTTATGATGGATTCCATTCTACTGTTACTTGTATTTCGTGTGATGGGAAGAAAGGCATTTACAATAAGAACGTTTCTTGCGGGAGCGATTGGCGCAGGGCTGTCTTGTGTAGTTGTTGCAATCCGAATGATGCCGGTTTTCAAATATATCAGTTTGTATCTGTGCATTCCATTGGTCATGGTAGTTATCGGAATGAAGGAAAAAGGAATCATGCAATTGGCAGAGGCACTTACACTTTTGTATTTCTTTGCAATTTGTATGGCGGGAGCAGCACAGCTCATCAGACCTTATATTCGTAGCGGAAGTGTTCTTTATGTCACTGCGGTAGCCGGCTATTGGTTGTGCAGGACAATGTGGGATTTGCTTACGCAATACAGGCAGATACAAAAACAATGCTGTCAGGTGACTTTATATGAAGAAGGAAAAAAATGGGTAATACCGGCACTGATAGATACTGGAAATCTGCTTTTGGATTCGCCTGGACAAAAGCCGGTTCAAATCATTTCAAGAAAATTAGCAGAAGAGATTTATGGAAGCCAGAGCGTGGAAGAGTTATTCGCATATTCTCTTTCCAAAGAAAATGAACAGAGATGGACTGCAAAAAAAATCCATTATCTTCCGTGTCGCACTATTCAGGGAACGTCCCTTATGCCGGTTGTGACAATGGAAAGGCTGGAAGTAGAATGCGGTTCAGTTATGAAGATAGAAAGACCGAGAATCGGGATCAGTATAGAGGAACTATCAGAATTTCAAGATTACCGGATGATTGTAAATGCGCAGAGTATAGGAGGAAGTAAACATGGTTGCAGAGACAATGAACACACAACAATTTCAGATAAACGTAATTTCTAATTTTCAAAATATTTTTTTCAGACCGCGGAAAGAGATTCATTACATAGGTGGTCCGGATGTGCTGCCGGCACCGTTGGATGCCAACGAGGAACAGAAGATGATAGAGGCATTGGAAACAGCGGAAAAAGAAAATGCAAAAAAAATCCTTATAGAACACAATCTGCGTCTGGTTGTGTATATTGCCAAAAAATTTGATAATACCGGGGTAGGTGTGGAAGATTTGATTTCTATCGGGACAATTGGACTGATCAAAGCAATCAATACATTTAATCCGACAAAGAAAATCAAATTGGCGACGTATGCGTCTCGTTGTATCGAAAATGAAATCTTGATGTATCTTCGAAGAAATAATAAGACAAAACTGGAAGTATCGATCGATGAGCCATTGAATGTGGATTGGGACGGGAATGAATTATTGTTGTCGGATATTCTGGGAACAGAAGAGGATACCATTTATAAAGATTTGGAAAATGAGGCTGAGAGGAAACTGCTCATTCATGCGATCAGCAAATTATCCAGCAGAGAGCGGATGATCATTCGCATGAGATATGGTCTGGATAATCCGGCAGGAGAAGAAAAAACACAAAAAGAAGTTGCCGATTTCCTGGGAATCTCACAGTCATATATTTCCAGATTAGAAAAGAAAATCATGCTTCGACTGAAACGAGAAATTGTCCGATACCAGTAATCGGATAGGCTGGAAAACATGTTGGAAAAAAACATAAAAAAACAAGAAATATTTAACTTTACCGACGAAATTTGGAGTGATACAATAAAAAGAAAAGGTCGGTGAATAGTATGAAATTGACGTTTGTAGGTGCTGCACATGAGGTTACTGGAAGTTGTCATTTCTTGCAGGCGGCAGGGAAGAATATCCTGATTGACTGCGGTATGGAGCAGGGGCCGGATTTGTACGAGAACTCTGGTTTACCGATTCCGGCGAATGAAGTGGATTATGTACTGCTGACACATGCACATATTGACCATTCGGGAATGATTCCAAAGCTTGTGAAAGATGGATTCAAAGGACAGATATTTACGACCTATGCGACAGCAGATCTGTGTAACATTATGCTTCGTGACAGTGCACATATTCAGGAGTTTGAGGCAGAGTGGCGTAACCGTAAAGGAAGACGTGCCGGACAGCCGGAATATGAGCCAATCTACACGATGGAAGATGCAATGAATGCAATCGAATTGCTTGTCCCTTGTGAGTATGGACAACGGGTTCGGCTGTGTGACGGAGTAGAGATTCGATTTACCGATGTGGGCCATCTGCTTGGTTCGGCAAGCATCGAAGTATGGCTTACGGAAGGGGATGTCAGTAAGAAGATTGTATTTTCGGGTGATGTAGGCAATCTGGATCAGCCGATTATCAAAGACCCACATTATACGGATACAGCGGATTATGTTGTCATTGAGTCCACTTACGGTAATCGTGTACATAGTACGGAAAAGATTGATTATGTAGGCGATTTTACTCGTATTTTGAAAGAGACCTTTGACCGTCAGGGCAATGTGGTGATTCCATCTTTTGCAGTGGGCAGGACGCAGGAGATGCTGTATTTTATCCGTGAGATCAAAGAGAAGAACCTGCTGCCGGAGTATGCAGATTTTGAAGTATATCTGGACAGTCCGCTGGCGATTGAAGCAACAAAAGTATTTTCTAAAAATAAACTGGAATGTTTTGATGAGGATGCGATGAAGCTTGTGAATGCGGGAATCAATCCATTGGTATTTCCGGGCTTGAAGATTATGACAACGAGTGAAGACTCTAAGATGATCAACTTTATTGAGAAACCAAAGGTAATCATTTCTGCTTCCGGTATGTGTGATGCGGGTCGTATCAGACATCATCTGAAACATAATCTGTGGCGTGAAGAGTGTACGATTTTGTTTGTCGGATATCAGGCAATGGGAACATTGGGACGCAGATTGATAGAAGGCGAAAAAAATGTAAAACTTTTCGGAGAACCGATCGAGGTGCGTGCACATATTGAAAGTCTGCATGGTGTCAGTGGTCATGCAGATATGAATGGATTGATAAAATGGCTCGAAGGATTCCAAACTCCGCTTCAGCATGTATTTGTTGTGCATGGTGAAGATACAGTGACGGATGAGTTCGCAAAGACAATAGAAGAACATTTTGGATATCCGGCATTTGCGCCATATCCGCAAGGTTGTGTTGACCTGGCTACAGGAGAGATCTTAAGTGAAGGAGTCCGTATTCCAATCAAAGCGAAGAAAGCATCTCAGAAGAAAGCGGATGCAGCCTTTGAGAGATTGTTGGCAGCAGCGAAGCATCTGCTTGATATTGTATATAAGAATGAAGGATTGGCGAATAAAGAAAAAGCCAAATTCGAATCTCAGATTCAAAATCTTGCAGACAAATGGGATCGAATCGAGTAATGTAAAATTCAGTGTTTTTTTGCACTAGTTTGGCAACAAAAATACAAAAAAAGGTCCGTAAGGGCCTTTTTTTGATGCAGAATAGATGAAAATTGCAGGAGCTCTTATTTTATCTTGCAAAACCTTATAGATTCATGGTATGATTTTATGAAAGAACACTTTAGGACACTACCACGTCAAAGAAGTGAGATTGTAGGAAGAAACAAGGAAAAGTGAGGAAGAAACATGAATAGTAATGTGTGGGGAATTTCTGCAATTATTGTATGCTATCTTGCAGGAATGGTTGCAATTGGAATTTATTTTATGAAGAAAAACAGTTCCACAGGAGATTATTATCTCGGGGGCAGACAGTTAGGTCCGTTTGTGACAGCGATGAGCGCAGAAGCATCGGATATGAGCAGTTGGCTCTTGATGGGGCTGCCGGGAGTAGCTTACCTGACAGGAATTGCAGATGCGGCTTGGACGGCAATCGGACTTGCAATCGGAACGTATTTGAACTGGCTCATTGTGGCAAAGCGGCTGCGACGCTATTCGGTCGTTGCAGGAAACGCAATTACGATTCCACAGTTCTTTAAGAATCGCTATCGTGATAAAAGCGGAATTCTGGCAGGATTGTCTGCAATATTTATTGTTATCTTTTTTATTCCATATACAGCATCCGGCTTTGCCGCATGCGGGAAACTTTTTTCTACCTTGTTCGGAGTCCCTTATTTTTGGGCGATGTTGATCAGTGCAATTGTAATTGTGGCATATACGGCATTGGGAGGGTTCTCGGCAGCAAGTACAACAGATTTAATTCAGAGCATTGTCATGTCTGTGGCATTGATCAGTGTCGTGCTATTTGGTATTAAGGCATTGGGCGGTATGGATATGATAGCATCACAGGCTTCTTCCATGCCGGGATATCTGTCACTTACCAGTGTATATAATGAGGGGACAGCGGTTCCTTATGGCCCGATCAAGATTGCATCTACGCTTGCATGGGGACTGGGGTATTTTGGAATGCCGCATGTACTTCTTCGTTTTATGGCAATTGGTGATGAGAATAAAATAAAACTTTCCAGAAGAATTGCAACGATTTGGGTAGTAATTTCCATGGCAGTTGCAGTGTTTATCGGAATCATGGGATATACGTTAAGTAAGCAGGGGCACATCGATATGCTTGCAGGAGCAGATTCGGAAAAAGTGATCATTACGATTGCAACATTGATGAGTAAGAGTGGTGTAATTGGAATCATACTTGCGGGACTGATCATGTCAGGAATTCTGGCATGTACGATGTCAACGGCAGATTCGCAGCTTCTGGCAGCATCCTCAAGTGTATCAGAAGATTTGTTAAAGGGAATTTTGAAAAAAGAAGTTACCGAAAAGACATCGCTTATGATCGCAAGAGTGACGGTGCTTTTGATTGCGGTTATGGGTGTGCTTATGGCACTGAATCCGGAAAGTTCGGTATTTGCGATCGTTTCTTTTGCATGGGCAGGATTTGGAGCAGTATTCGGACCGGTTGTATTGCTTGCACTGTTCTGGAAACGTTCCAACCGACAGGGCGCTATTGTGAGCATGTTCGCAGGTGGCGTGATGATTTTCGTATGGAAATATCTTGTACGTCCGATGGGCGGAGCCTGGGATATTTATGAACTCCTTCCGGCTTTTCTGGTTGCGATGATTTTGAATATTATTGTGAGTCTTATGACTGCACCGCCGGAAAAAGAGATTGTCGAAGAATTTGAAAAAGCGGCGGATGACAGCTATAATTTGTAGAATTGTCAAGGAGTAAAACTTTTTTTATTTCGTCCGAGTCGGAATAACAATGGGGCATAGTGAGAAGAATTTTACTAGATTCAAATTATTGAAATCTGGTAGGAGGATTCAAACTATGGCTCTGAATAAAGTTGAAATATGTGGTGTAAATACAGCGAAGCTTCCACTCTTGTCTGAACAGGAGAAGGAAGCTTTGTTTGTTCGTATCAAACAGGGGGATAAAGGTGCGAGAGAAGAATATATCAAGGGAAATCTCAGACTGGTTTTGAGTGTGATCAAGCGATTCTCTTCAAGTAATGAAAATGCAGACGATTTGTTTCAAGTTGGATGTGTGGGACTGATGAAGGCGGTGGATAATTTTGAACCGGACCGACTGGTGAAATTCTCGACCTATGCGGTGCCGATGATCATCGGAGAGGTGAGGAGATATTTAAGAGATAACAATTCAATCCGGGTCAGCCGCTCGCTTCGAGATACGGCATACAAAGCAATCTATGCAAAAGAGGCCTATGTAAAAGCATATATGAAAGAACCGACAGTACAAGAGATTGCACAGGAAATCGGAATTTCGAAAGAAGATATTGTCTTTGCACTGGATGCGATTCAAAGTCCGATGAGTCTGTATGAGCCGATCTATAATGACGGCGGAGATACGTTGTATGTGATGGACCAGGTAAGTGATAAAAAGAATAAAGAGGAGAGCTGGGTAGAGGAGTTGTCGCTCGAAGCGGCGATGAAAAGGCTGAATGCCAGAGAAAGGCATATTATACAAATGCGTTTCTTTGAAGGAAAAACGCAGATGGAGGTGGCAGAAGAGATTCAAATTTCTCAGGCACAAGTAAGCAGATTAGAGAAAAATGCACTTCGTACGATGCGACAATATTTGACTGAAAAATAAGAAGTAAAAATAAAAGGCAGAAAAAAATAGAGTTAGATATTGAAATTTTCAGGACTTCATACTATGATAATCGTAGACTACAGGAAAGGGTATGAAGGAACCATGTATAAAGCATGCATATTTGATTTGGATGGAACATTGACAAATTCGCTGGATTCTCTTGTGTATTCTACCAATGCGACGTTAAAAGAGATGGGACTTCCTCAGATTTCGGAAGACCAGTGCCGATTATTTGTTGGTAACGGAGCAAGGGTGTTGATAGAGAAGGCACTGTCAAGTTCAAAAGTGGAAAACCTTGCGCGGATTGAAGAGGCGATGCAGATATATGGACGTATATTTGATGCAAATTGCACATATCATGTAGTACCTTATGAAGGAATTACCGAGATGCTGGAGTCAATGAAGAATCACGGATTGAAACTTGCAATTCTGTCGAACAAACCACATAAACAGGCGGTTCATGTTGTGGAGACAATCTTCGGCAGAGAGACATTTCAATGGATTCAAGGGCAGATAGACACAGTACCGAGAAAACCGGACCCTACAGCGGTGCTTCAGATTGCAGAGAAGCTTGGCGTATCTCCGTCAGAAACGATGTATATCGGAGATTCGGAAGTGGATGTTGCAACCGGAAAGAATGCACAGATGCATACAGTAGGTGTGACATGGGGATTTCGTGGTAAAGAGGTTTTAGAGAATGCCGGGGCAGAATCGATTGTGGATTCGCCAGAAGAAATCATGAACATGATAGAGGATTAGGGAGGTTTGAAACATGAACGAATACAGTGAAGAATGCTTAGTAACTTTCTTGGAAAATCAGTCTCAATTATTTGACGAGCCTGTTGCAGGAACGATAGAAGAGGCAGAGGCTTTTTTGGAAGATTGTATGGCAGTAGTCGTGGATTCGCTCGATGAGGTGAAAGAATACTTCGAAGAGAATGGAGCGGATGTAGATTCCATGAGCATGGATGAGTTAGAAGAGGCTTCGGAAGTATTTGCTTTGCCAAATGGTCAGTATTTAATCGTAGAGGGCTAGTACATCCGTTACTGTTTGCAGGATATTGTGAACAGCAACACAACACATCAGAACCATTCAGACTGATTCAAGAACGTCTTGTGTAAAAAAGTAAATAATGAAGAACCGCAAAAAAGCTGCAGCCTTAACGGACTGCGGCTTTTTCAATAGCTTCACGAACTGCATCGAGGAGGACTTGGGAAGTATAAGGGGTTTCAGAGGAAAGTGTAATGTTGTCAGTAGACTGTGTCTCACAGATTTGCTCGGCAATGCTTTCAATCGAAGGCTGAAGCAATGGAAACATGGTGGAAACACTTTCATCTAAGTTTGAGAGACGGACCGATTTGATCTGGGATTCGTCCACGGTGACTTCCACTTCCAGATTGGTGTTGTTCAGTGTAAGGGAAGAAGTATAAATTCCGGGAGTGTAAATGCGCTCTCCGTTTGTCGGTAAAGTGGAATGTCCGGAGCGGAACATGGCAATTAAGAGAATAATTAAAAGTATGCCCAAGGCGGCAAAGATAAGGGTGTATATGATTTCTTTCATGTGAAGAACTACAATTTTGGTTTTTAATCCCATGTAAAAGACCTCCAATGCATTTTTTATCATTGTATGACAGAGAATAAAGAAATATGTTAGAATGTAAAAGTGAAAATATTAGAACGAAAGGTGACGTATATAGAATGTTTATTATAGTAGGATTGGGAAATCCATCAAAAGAATATGAAGGAACGAGACACAATGCAGGATTCGAGGTTATAGACAGAATCGCAGATAAATATAATATTTCCGTAGATGGGAAAAAGCATCGTGCATTGATTGGAAAAGGAATCATCGGTGGAGAAAAAGTGATTCTTGCAAAACCGCAGACATTTATGAACCTGAGTGGAGAAAGCGTGAGAAGTCTGTTGGACTATTACAAAGTCGATGAGGAGCAGGAACTGATCGTGATTTATGATGATATCAGTCTGGACAATGGGCAGATCCGGATTCGGGCGAAAGGAAGTGCCGGCGGTCATAACGGAATTAAGAATATTATTGCACATCTCGGCGGTCAGGTATTTCCGAGGGTGAAAGTCGGTGTGGGAGAGAAACCACCGAAGTATGATTTGGCGGATTATGTGTTGGGACATTTTTCAAAAGAAGAACAGGTGCTTATGGATGAGGGATATGACCATGCAGTTCATGCGGTAGAGATGATTCTTGAAGGGGATATCTCAGGTGCCATGAATGAGTATAATCGAAAAAAGAAGGAAGAGTAGACGTGAATGCATTGTTGTCACCGCTGAGTGAACTGGCGGATTATGAAGAAATCTTAAAAAATAGAAAAAAAGAATCGGGAATCATGCAGATCACGGGATGTGTAAATTCGCAGAAAACACATTTCATGTATGCGCTGGGTGATGGGATGAAACATCGGCTGGCGGTATTTTCCAGTGATGAAAAGGCAAAACAGGCGTATGAAGAATACCGCTTTTTAGAGGAAAATGTATATTATTATCCGGCCAGAGATTTGTTGTTCTATCATGCAGATATCAAAGGAAAATATTTGCAGAGTCAGCGTATGGAAGTGGTTCGTGCACTATTGGAATGTAAAGACGAGGAAGGAATAACAGTCATTACAACAATGGATGCGTTTCTGGATGGTGTGATCAGTTTAGAGCAGATTGAAAAACAAAAAATCACTCTTTCAGGCGGAGAAACACTGGACTTTAGTAAGGTTCAGGAAGAACTTGCGAGGATAGGATATGAAAGAGAAAGCCAGATTGAAAGTCCGGGGCAGTTTGCGGTACGAGGGGGAATTCTCGATATCTTTCCACTGACAGATGAGACTCCGGTTCGAATTGAATTGTGGGGAGATGAGATTGATTCCATCCGCACGTTTGATGCAGACAGCCAGCGCTCGATTGAGAATCTGGAAGAAATCACAATTTATCCCGTGGGAGAAAGCTCGGAAGAGAATCGGGAAAGAGTTTCGTTTCTGAATTATTTTGCACAAAAGGACAGTCTGGTGTTATTGGATGAACCAGTCCGACTTTTGGAGCAGGCAGAAGAAGTGGAAAATGAATATCAAAAGAGCAGGGAAAATCGTCAGGAAGCCGGTATGAACGAGGAGGCTGAGGAGCTTCGGATTTTTGCGGTGGAGGATATTGTTGAGCGAATGAACCAATATTTTTGTGTTGGATTTACAACATTGGAATCAAAATGTGGATCATTTCATGTAAGACAGACATTTTCTGTGCAGACAAAAGGAGTGAATCCCTATAACAATAGTTTTGAAACGCTGACGAGAGACTTGAAACGATTAAAGCGAAGCGGATACCGGGTCGTTCTTCTGTCCGGTTCCCGCACAAGGGCCCGCAGACTTGCGGAAGATTTGCGGGATTACGACTTGAGCAGTTATTATAGTGAAACATTGGACAGAGAGGTACAGCCTGGAGAGATTCTTGTCAGTTATGGACATGTGACGGAAGGATATGAATATCCGATGTTGAAGTTCATGGTGATTGCGGAAAGTGATATCTTCGGAAGAAAAAAGAAAAAGCGAAAGAAAAAGCATAGTTATGAAGGACAGAAAATCCGTGATTTTACAGAATTAAAGGTTGGGGATTATGTCGTGCATGAGAATCATGGACTTGGAGTCTATGAAGGAATCGAGAAGATCCAGGTCGATAAAGTGACAAAGGATTATATGAAGATCCGTTATGCAGGAGACAGTGCCTTGTATATCCTTGCGACGCAGCTTGATCTGATCCAGAAATATGCAGGAGCAGATGCAAAGAAGCCCAAACTGAATAAGCTTGGAACCGCGCAGTGGCAGCGGACGAAAAATCAGGTGCGAAGTGCGGTCAAACTGGTGGCGAAAGATTTGGTCGAATTGTATGCGGCACGTCAGGAAGCGGACGGGTATGTCTATGAACCGGATACCGTGTGGCAGAAAGAGTTTGAAGAGATGTTCCCGTTTGAGGAAACAGAAGACCAGTTGCAGGCAATTGAGGATACCAAACACGATATGGAAAGTCACAAAATTATGGATCGTTTGATCTGTGGAGATGTGGGATTCGGCAAAACCGAGATTGCCATTCGTGCGGCATTTAAAGCGGTGCAGGAAGGAAAGCAGGTCGTATATCTGGTTCCGACTACGATTCTGGCACAGCAGCATTATAACAATTTTGTACAGCGTATGAAAGATTTCCCAGTGCGGGTAGATTTACTTTGCAGATTCCGTACTCCCACAGAACAGAAGAAGACGGTAGAAGATTTGAAAAAAGGTCTGGTGGATATTGTCATCGGAACACATCGTGTGCTTTCAAAAGATGTGGCATACAAAGATTTGGGACTTCTGATCATCGATGAGGAACAGCGCTTTGGTGTTACACACAAAGAAAAAATCAAGAAATTGCGTGAAAATATCGATGTATTGACGCTTACGGCAACACCAATCCCGAGAACGCTTCATATGAGTCTGATTGGAATCCGTGATATGAGTGTACTGGAAGAGGCACCGATGGATCGTATGCCGATTCAGACATATGTCATGGAATATAATGATGAGATGGTGCGAGAAGCGATCGAGCGTGAACTTGCGAGAAACGGACAAGTATATTACGTGTACAACCGGGTCAGTGATATCGCAGATATTGCGGATAAAATCCAAAAACTAGTACCGGATGCCAACGTGACTTATGCACATGGACAGATGAATGAGCGGCAGTTAGAAGATATTATGTATGATTTCATCAATGGAGAAATAGATGTTCTCGTTTCAACGACGATTATTGAGACCGGGCTGGACATTTCCAATGCAAATACGATGATCATCCATGATGCCGACCGACTTGGTTTATCACAGTTATATCAGCTTCGAGGACGAGTCGGAAGGTCGAATCGTATGGCATATGCCTTCTTATTATACCGAAGAGATAAGTTGCTAAAAGAAGTTGCAGAGAAGCGTCTGGCAGCAATCCGTGAGTTTACAGATTTGGGATCCGGCTTCAAAATTGCGATGCGTGACCTGGAAATCCGTGGTGCTGGTAACCTATTGGGTGCAGAACAGCATGGGCATATGGAAGCAGTAGGATATGATTTGTACTGCAAGATGTTAAATGAGGCGGTCAAGCAGGAAAAAGGTGAGATGGATGAGGAGGTATTTAACACGACCATTGATTTGAATCTTGATGCCTATATTCCGGACAGCTATATCCCGAATGAATATCAGAAACTGGATGTTTATAAACGGATTGCAAGCATAGAAAATGAAGATGAGATGGATGATATGCTCGAAGAGTTGATTGACCGCTTCGGAGATGTTCCGAGAAAAGTACAGCAATTGTTGCGCATTGCCCTGTTAAAAGCACTGGCACATTCAGTGTATGTAACTGCGGTAGAACAAAAGGCAGACTACATTAAATTCACCATGTATGAAAAGGCAAAGGTGGATCCACAGAAGATTCCGGGATTACTGGAATCGTATCGTGGAGAGCTGAGTTTAAAAACAGAGGCAGCACCATATTTTATCTATCAAAAAAAAGGGCGCAATAAAAAAGAGAAGAATGAAGATGTCCTGGAGCTTGTGAAAAAGCTGTTAAATGATATAAAAACCTTGTTAGATAGCGAAAAACAGATTATAATAGATTAGTTATCTGACAAGATTTTAAACCAAATGTGTGGAATCTGATTAGAATAAATAGAACAACAGGAGGAACATATGAAGCAGTGGAAAAAAAGAGTGGCAGCTTGTGGAATTGCAGGAATGATGGCTGTGACTTCTCTGACAGGATGCGGCTCAATGAACAATGACGATGTCGTTGCAACGGTTGGAGAAAGTGAGATCAAACTCGGTGTGGCGAATTTTTATGCGAGAATGCAGCAGGCACAGTATGAGACATATTATGCAGGCCTGATGGGCACGACCGGTGATGAGATGTGGTCGAAAGAAACAGACGGTAAGACATATGAACAGACCGTAAAGAGCGATGTTATCAAATCACTGGAGAACCTGTATCTTTTGGAACAGCATACGGCAGATTATGATGTGTCACTTACAGATGAGGAGAAGAAAGCAATCGAGGATGCGGCAGATCAGTTTGATGAGAATAATGCACTCGAAGATAAAGAAGCCGTTTCCGGATATACCAAGTATGTCAAAGAGATGCTGGAATTAGAGACAATCCAGAAGAAGATGGAAGATGCAATGACTGCAGATGTCGATACCAATGTATCGGATGAAGAGGCTGCTCAAAAAGCAATGAAGTATGTATATTTCACATATACAAAGAGTGAAGATGACGGATCTACTTCAACATTGAGCGATGATGAGAAGGCGGAAGTGAAAAGTACTGCAGAAAGTTTCGCAGAGAATCTGAAGAACAGTGATGCAAAAGATATTGATATCGCTGCGAATGAGGCAGGAGTAGAAGTACAGAGTGCTACATTTGATTCAGAATCTACTTCGCCGAACGAAGATTTGGTAAAAGCAGTGGATGCGTTGGAAGCAGAAGGCGATGTGACAGATGCAATCGAGACAGATTCCGGAGTTTACGTTGCCAAACTGACAAGTATGCTTGACAGAACTGCAACCGATACAAAGAAACAGTCGATTGCAGAAGAGAGAAAGCAGGATGCGTACGATTCTCTGATTAAAAAGTGGAGAAAAGAAACAGACATCAGTGTAAACAAAAAAGTATGGAAGAAAGTAGATTTCCAGAAACAGGGAGTTACGGTTCGTGATTCATCGTCTGAAGAGGGTTCATCTAACTAAAATATAAAACTTTAGGTGAAAAGGAAGGAGAGAGACATGGGATTTGACTATGGAAAAATCTGGGTAACTGGAGCATCCGGTCGTGTCGGTACAATGATTCGTCGTGTGCTTGATATGAGAGATGTGGAATTGTACGAGACAGACAAGGAGGATTTGGATATCACAGATGCAGATGCAGTGACACAGTTTGCACTGCGTAACAGACCAAACACAATCATTAACTGTGCAGGTCTGACGAATATGGAGGCATGTGAGCAGAATATTGAAGAGGCTTATAAAGTAAATGCACTGGGAGCAAGAAATTTGAGCACAGCAGCACGTAAGATTGATGCCCGTATTATTCAATTATCGACAGATGATGTATTCTGTTCAAAAGAGATGGTGGTGTTCAATGAATTTGATACACCGAATCCGGTTACTGTATATGGAAAGTCCAAACTTGCAGGAGAGGGATTTGTAAAAGAACTTGCACCAAAACATTTGATCATCAGAAGTTCCTGGGTATATGGAAAAGATGGTCAGAACTTTGTGAATGATGTGATCAATAAATTAAAAGCTGGGGATAAGGTATTTGCTTCGGTGGACGAGTATGCGAGACCGACAAGTGCAAAAGAATTATCGAGAGTGATCATGCGTCTGGTAAAAAAAGAGCAGGAAGGTATTTATCATGCTGTGTGCCAGGGGGATTGCTGCAGTCGATATGAGCTGGCAAAAGAGATTGCCAGATTGATGGGAAAAGATGAGACGTTGGTAGTGCCAGTAAAAGCGGGGAATTTGAAAACCACATCAACGGGTCCGGATTATACTGTATTGGATAATCTGATGCTTCGTATGTGTGAGATTGAGTCTCCGGCACCATGGAAAGAGGCTCTTGCTGAATACATAGCAGAAGTTTGCTAAAACAAATAGGAAGAGGTTTAAGTATATGGAGAAAAAAGAAAAGAAGAAATTAGGATTAACGACGGTTATCTTTATCAGTTTGATTCTGGGTGCAATTGTCGGAGTTACATTGCATTATTGGGTACCGGAAGGATATGTGAGAGATACAGTCATTATAAATGGTGTGTTTTATGTAGTAGGTAACGGCTTCTTAAGAGGAATGCAGATGCTTGTAGTACCATTGGTATTCTGTTCACTTGTGTGTGGAAGTATGTCGATTGGAGATACGAAGACACTTGGAAAAGTCGGAGTAAAGACGATTGCCTTCTATCTGGTAACGACAGCTTGTGCGATTACTTTGGCACTTGGAGTTGCAAATCTGATCAATCCGGGTATCGGATTGGATATCTCGAATGTTGAAACAGCTGAGACAACTGTGGCAGAAACAACAAGTTTTGCGGATACGTTGCTGGATATTATTCCAAAGAATCCGATTCAGGGATTGGCAGAAGGAAATATGCTTCAGATTATCTTCTTTGCAATTTTTATCGGTATTTTGCTTGCAAAACGAGGAGAGAGAGCGGCGACTGTATCGCAGTTTTTTGTACAGTTTAATGATTTGATGATGGACATGACAATGGCCGTTATGAAGGTGGCTCCAATCGGAGTATTCTGTCTGATCGCAAAGACATTTGCCGGAATCGGATTTGATGCGTTCGTTCCGATGTTAAAATACATGTTTGCAGTATTCTTTGCATTGATGCTGCAGGGATTTGGTGTATACCAGATTTTATTGAAGGTATTTACCGGATTGAATCCAATCAAGTTTATCAAGAAGTTCCTTCCGGTTATGGGATTTGCGTTCTCTACAGCAACATCCAATGCAACGATTCCGTTATCAATCGAGACGCTGGACAAGAAGATGGGTGTCTCTAAGAAGATATCGTCCTTTACCATTCCGCTTGGAGCAACTGTGAATATGGATGGAACAGCTATCATGCAGGGAGTTGCGGTTGTGTTTGTAGCACAGGCATATGGAATTGCACTGACACCGGTTGACTACTTAACGGTTATTGCAACAGCTACGATCGCATCAATCGGTACAGCAGGTGTACCAAGTGTTGGTCTGATCACATTGTCGATGGTATTTAACTCTGTCGGACTTCCGGTAGAGGGTATTGCCTTGATCATGGGTATTGACCGAATTCTGGATATGACAAGAACGGCGATTAATATTACCGGTGATGCAGTATGTACAACAATTGTTGCACATCAGAATAAAGAGTTGAATCGAGATATATTCAATAACATGGAGATGTTAAAAGAGAATAAATAACAATGAACCTTAAGGATTCATTAGAAGGTTCGTGTTTGTGGAGGCTGTTATTCGAAAAAAGAACAGCGTGCACAGATGAGAAAAGGACGAGAAGTCGGGAGTGACTTTTCGTCCTTTTCTTCATTCTGTTCGTATGTAATATCAGGTTTCAAATGTATTCTGGGATTTAAATGTATTCCAGTTTTTCGAAGTACTGCATCAGAATATTGGCACAGTTCTCAACACCGAGCTCACTGGTATCGAGAATCATATGATAGTCGTTGACATCGCCCCAGGTCTTTCCGGTATGCTCGTAATAATAAGCAGCTCGCTGTTCGTCTGTCTTTTCCACTTTTTCTTTGGCATCTTCATAAGATAAATGTTCCAAATCCATAATGCGGTGGATTCGGTCCTCTTTTGCAGCACAAACGTAAATGTTTAAAACATTCATTCGGTCTTTTAAAATATCGGAGGCACAACGACCAAGTATGATACAAGGTTTCTTGGCGAGTTCGCGAATCGCATCAGCTTCCGTTGCATATTCATTCTCTCCCAGTTTCTGCTCGATATATGCCTTGTCGTATACCGGAATATCCAGACGTTTTGATAATTCATCAGCAATGACGCTTGCACCGGTTCCGAAACGTCGACTCATTGTAATAACTAACTTCATAATACATTCCTCCTTCGTATTGTTCAATTATACCACTTATTTGTCGAGGATTCACTAAAAAGAACGTGAAAAATGATGAAAAAATAGAATGTATACTGGTATACAATTTAATTATAAAATATTTTTATCCACCATTGCAAGAATGAAAGGGATGATGTTATAATTCATAGTAGCGTAAAAGAATATAAGTAGGTGACAAAGTTGAAAAATAAGATAAAAAGACTTTCAAAAGGGGACTTTCATGTCCCGCAGCCTGATATTATTTTCCCGGAAACAAGAATTGTTATGCGGGTTGGCGAAGGCGAGATATATAAAGGCAGTTTTTCACTGCAGAACCAGGGAGAAGGGACGATTCGCGGATTGGTGTATTCGTCTTCTTTTCGTGTACAGTGTGAAGAGCAGGGATTTGATGGGAATCCGGTAAATATATCCTATACTTATGATGGAACCGGATTGGTGCCGGGACATGTAGAGCATGGGAAATTTACGATCGTATGCAATGGAGGTGAATACGATATTGCATTTACTGCGATCATTGAGAAACCGTATGTGATGACTTCTTACGGTAAAGTGCAGAGTTTGGAAGATTTCAAGAAGCTGACTTATCGTGACCCGGCGGAAGCTGAGCGATTATTCCGTTCCAGAGATTTTTATGAGATTTTAAAATATGAAGATAAGAGAATTCAGGCACTTTACGACAATATGCGTAAGTGGGAGCTGGATCAACAGGCGCTGGAAGAATTTTTGGTGGGCTGTAAGCAGAAAGAGAAGATTTATCTGACGCTGGAGGAAGAAAGCAGAGCATTTACTTCTTTGAAGGAAGCAAGAAAAGAGAAATTTACCGTAAAGAAAAATACCTGGGGATATCTGGAGATCGATGTCCGTACAGAGGGAGATTTCTTATATGTAGAACATACGAAGATTACTACAGAGGAGTTCTTGGGCAATTCTTGCAGAGTAGAGTATTTTATCAGTGCAGAGCGTTTGCATAAGGGTAGCAACTTTGGAAAGATCATTCTGGAAACCCCGTATGAAACACTTACCTATGAGATTATTGTTGAAAAAGATATTTGCAGAGATGAAGAAAGACGAGATGAGACGAGAGAGTATATCAGTATTCTGAAGGATTATCTCTTGTATGAGGCTGGTAAAAAGGAACTCGAAGTATGGACACAAGAATCGACACATAAAGCAGAACGTCTCAGAAAGATGGATGAGAATAACGAATGGTATCTGCTTTTACATGCACATATCTGTATTATCGGTGGCAAGAAAGAAGAGGCAAAGAATCTGCTTGAGTCATACAATTATAATCGTTTTGCAATCGGTAAGAATGTAGAGTTGAGTTCATATTATCTCTATCTTACAACATTTTTGAGTAATGATACGATTGGACAGAGAAGAGTGGCGGAAGAACTTGCCAAGTCTTATATGAAGCATCCGGACAGCTGGAAGATTTTGTGTATGCTGATCAATGTGGATTCTGAGTACAAGATTTTCAGCGAAAAACTTCGTATGTTGGAGAAAATCTTTGATGCAGAGAAGACAAACAGCCTCTTATTCTATCTGGAAGTATTCCGCTGTTATCGAGAGCGAAGTACTTCACTGAAGAAACTGGGCATGTTTGAGATCCGTGTACTTTTATTTGCTGCCAAATATGGTCTGATGACAAAAGAACTCGCACTGTATACAGCCAATCTGGCAAGTCAGTCCAAAACATACGATAAACAGCTGTTCCAGACTTTGGTACTGTGCTATAAAGCATACCCGGAGAGTATGATCCTGACTTCCATCTGTACATTGCTCATTAAAGGCAACTGTGTTGGCAATGAATATTTTGAATGGTATGAAAAAGCAGTGGAGGGAGAACTGAAGATTGCACAGTTGTATGAATTCTATATGGAATCATTGGATGCAGATACCTTCCAGAAACCACTGCCACGTTCGGTATATTTGTATTTCCTGCATGGAAATATGCTGGATTACAATAAGTGCGCATTCTTGTATGCAAACCTGATCACATATGAAGACGAGAACAGTGAGATTTATGCACATTATCGTGATGAGATGGAAGCATTTGCTTGGAGACAACTGGAACGCAGACATATCAATACGAACTTGCGAATCATTTACAAGAGATTTATATCTGAGAAAGAGTTGGACACAGAGCGTGTGAAAGCGTTGTATGACATCTGCTATTCATATGAGATTAAAACGAAGATCCACAATATGAAATTTATCTATGTTGTGGCAGAAGACGGAACAATCTCTCAGAGAGTACCATATTCTGAGCAGGGAACATTGGTGTGCCTGTATGCCAAATCAGACCGACTGGTTTGGGAGAGTAAAGATGGCAGACATTATACAGATTCGATTCCATATGATAGTAAGCGTATGTTCTATGAACTGCGTTATATGGATGTGTGCAAGCGCTATTTGAACAGTCTCAAAGGAGACAAAGAAGAAGAAGCTGTTCCGGAACTTACTCTGGATATCGTAAAAGAAAACGGAGTAGAAAAATACGAGGACAGTGAGATGCTTGCTCTTTGCAGCAAGACAATCCGAGAAAATAATTACGCTTGTGATGATTTCTTGACATATGTATGCTTTAAGCTGTTTAAGAAAGGTCAGTATGATAAAGTAATTTTGACATATCTGGCAAATTATTACTGCGGAGCGACGATTGAGATGAAAGAGCTCTGGAGAGAAGCCAAAGAATACGAGGTACATACACACAAACTGGGAGAACGTATTTTGACACAGATGCTGTTCTCAGAGTCATTGTTTGGTGAGGCTGCTATTTTTGAAGAATATTACGCAGAGGGTGCGTATATCGGATTGCAGCAGGCATACCTTGCATATATGTCAAGAGAATATGTGGTTGAGAACAGAAAAATCAGTAAGAGTGTGATTGACATTATCTGCAAAGAATATGAAAAGGGAGAAGAGACAATCGATATCTGCAAGATTGCGGTATTGAAGTATTATTCTCAGAGAGAATATGATTCTTCGATGAGAAAGACTTTGAAAAAATTCATGCAGGACCTTTGCGGAAAGCAGATTTATTTCCCATTCTTTATGAATTACGAAAAAGAATGGCTGATCGAGCAACAGCTTTGGGATAAGACGTTGATTGAGTATAAAGGACAAAAAGGCAGCAGAGTTATGTTGTATTATCAGCTTCAGAAAGGTGATTCGGAAGATGTGGATTATTCAACAGAAGTGTTGACACCGATGTATGAGAATTTATATGTGAAGAAGTTTGTCCTGTTTGCGAATGAGACATTGAGATATTATTTTAAAGAAACGATAGATGGTAATGTTTATCGAAGCGAAAAGGCAGAATGCAAGAAGGAAGTAGAGTTAGGAGAACGTGGACGATACGGCAGACTCAATGATATTTTACTTCTGCAAGGAGAAGAGCAGGAAGAAAAGATGAAAGAATATGAAATAGAAGATGCTGTTGCTTCTCGTATATTTGGAGAATATTAAGGAGGCTTATCTGCATGATGCAGGGAAATATAATAGGATATGAGATAAATGAAAAGACCTGCCAGATTAGTTTTTACAATGAGCAGCAGTTGGAACCGGAAACACTGGAGTCGGAATCTGATAACTATCAGATTCCGCTTATCATTGGAAAACTGAGAGATACCTGGGCATATGGCAAAGAGGCGAAACGACTGGTATCGATTAAGGAAGGCTTTACAGTAACCAGATTGCTGGAACGTAGTTTGGCAGGCGAGAAGATTGAATTTGGAGAATCAACTTATGATGCAGTATGGCTGCTATCCAAATTCATACAGATGTCATTACAGACATTTCCAAAGATTGACGGAATTGTATTTACCGTTCCAAAACTGACAGAAAAACTGGCAAAACTTTTAAGAGGAATTGCAGTGCGAATGAATATAGATAAGCAGCACATTTTTATCCAGGATTATAAAGAGAGTTTTTGTAATTATCTGTTTTATCAGCCGAAAGAATTGTGGCAGTATGAAGCGGCATTATTTTGCTGTGACAGAAATGAGATCAAAGCATATATGCTTCGCCGATTGAAGCCGGGACTCGGTGGCGGAAAAACAACGTTTGTCACGGTAGACGAAGTGGCGAGTGCACATATGAAAGAATTGGCAGCGGTTTATCCGGTATTGAATGAAGACAAGGCAAGAGAAGCGGATTCCATGTTCTGCAAATTTATAGAAGGTGTGTTTGATAAACGTATTGTATCTTCGGTATTTTTGACCGGAGAAGGATTTGAGAATAACTGGTATCCGAATGCACTTCGAATGTTGTGCAACGGTCGAAGAGCATTTATCGGAAACAACTTGTACAGCAAAGGTGCATGTTTTACTTCTTATAGAAAGATGTATATGCAGGTAGAAGATCCGGTATACTTATCGGATGGAAAACTGACAGACCAGATCACGATTAATTTGAGAGTCAACGGTCAGGAGATGTGGTATCCGATCGTATCCTGGGGAGCGCAGTGGTATGAGTCGAATAACCAATGGGAAGTGTTACTGGAAAAAGTCGAAGATATTGAACTGCATATAGAATCTTTAGTGCAAGGTTCAGTGCGGACGGAAGTAATCCCGATGAACAAATTCCCGAGCCGTTCGGAATATGCAATGCGTTTGATGATTGAAACGTTGTTTATGGATGAGAAGACATGTAAAATCATTGTACGCGATATGGGATTTGGAGAATTTTATCCGGCAACGGATTTCCAGCAAGAGAAGATTATTCATTTAGGAGGCAACGATGGGAAATTTAGTTCTTTGTCATGACAGACATGCGGCACATCCTTATGAGATTTCCAGGATTCACTGCAAAATATATACAATAGAAGAACTGTGCTATTATCTGTGTAATAATCTGTATCTGATCGATTATACAATTATGAATGTGCAGTTGTGTACCTGGCTGGATGAAGAACTGGGACTCACAGAACTCTCAGAACAGCTCAGGGAAATGATAGAGACACGTGCTTCTGTAGAAAAGTTTGTATTGACGATATTAAAAGATTCCAAGATTTATCGGGAAGCTGAGATGATTCGGATACAGAATGTCCTGGAACGTTTAAAGAATCAGAAAGATATTGAAAGACAGAAATTTAAAGGGGATAACCTTCTGGAAAGTGGAGAGATTGAGGAGGCAATCCTTGTTTATCAGGAGATTCTCAACGAAGAGCGGGATGAGACGGTAGATGATAAATTCTATGGAAAGATTTATGCCGGCTTAGGAGCTGCGTACGGAAAGATGTTTTTGTATCAGGAGTCAGCCAAGATGTATGACCGCGCTTATAAAATCTGTGAAGATAAGAAGATGTTAAAACCATATTTGTATGCATCGTATAAATATATGTCTATGGAAGAATATCATATTTTACTTACCAAACATGAAGATTATGTGGAAGTAAATGCGCAGATGCGCCGTGAAATAGAAGAAGCAAAATCAGGGGTACTGTCAGATATCGGAGAGGGACAGATTGACGAGTGGAAACGAAAGTATCGTAGAAGTCATGTATAACGATGATTGACAATCCTCCTGAAATGTGATACACTGCCTAAGTAATTTAGTGTGGTAAAGCGGTCAATTGCTAAAAGAGTGATGTGAACCACCGATGCGGGAGGACGATATAATGAAAAAGAAATTAGCAGTATTACTGATTGCAGCATTGTCTGTATCAACAATGGCAGTGGGATGTGGAGGCAAAGATTCTTCATCTACAGATAAAAAAGAGGCAAAGACAGAAAGTTCCGGTGATTCTGTAACAGATGGAGGAACTACATTTACAGTGGGATTCGATGCAGAGTATCCACCATATGGTTATATGGATGACAATGGAGAATATACAGGATTCGATCTGGAATTGGCACAGGCTGTCTGTGATCTGGAAGGATGGACACTCGTGAAAAAACCAATTAACTGGGATTCGAAAGATATGGAATTGAATTCCGGTTCGATTGATTGCATCTGGAATGGATTTACAATGAATGGACGTGAGGATGATTATACATTCTCTACACCATATGTGGATAACAGTCAGGTTATTGTAGTTGCGGATAATTCCGGAATTGAAAAGCTTTCTGATCTGGCAGGAAAGACAGTTGGTGTACAGGCTGCATCTGCAGCACTTGATCTTTTAAACAGTGAAGACGAGGGCGGACAGAAAGCATTAGCTGATACATTTGGCTCATTGAATGAGTTCGCTGATTATAACACTGCATTTACAGAGCTTCAGGCAGGAGCTTTGGATGCTCTGGCAATTGATATCGGGGTAGCGAAATATCAGTTGAATTCCAGAGGAGATGGTTATAAGATCCTGGATGAGACATTGAATACAGAACAGTATGCAATTGGTTTCAAAAAAGGCAACACAGAGTTGTGTGACAAAGTAAATGCAGATTTGCAGAAGTTAGCAGATGATGGAACTGTTGCAGAACTAGCAGAAAAATATGAGATTGCCGATATGGTGACATTAAAGTAATTACGTTGTTGCTAGTCACAGGTACTGTGAACAATAACATTACGTTTGGCAAAAGGCGTATTACAGACAGAAAAATAAGACGAGACGATGAAAGCAAGATGAACATACCCCTCTGGAGAGATTCAGAGGGGCATAGTTTCGTTAAAACACATATGCGAAAAGTTATGGGGAAGCTTTTGGCATGGAAGGAGACGACATGAGTTTTGAGGTGATGCTGCGTCAGTTGGGCGCAGGATTTGGACAGACATTTCTGATTTTCATTTTAACATTAGTGTTTTCTCTGCCACTTGGAATGGTAGTGTACTTTGGCAGAGTAAGTAGATTTAAGCCGATTAGCTGGTTGATAAAAATATATATTTCGATTATGAGAGGAACACCTTTGATGCTTCAGCTTTTGGTGTGGTATTTCGGACCGTACTATCTGTGGGGTATGAATATCGGCGGCTATAAGCTGACTGCAATTTTGCTTGGATGTTCTTTGAACTATGCAGCATATTTTGCAGAGATTTACCGTTCCGGTATTGAATCCATTCCAAAAGGCCAGTATGAAGCAGCAGCATTGCTGGGGTATTCAAAGCAGCAGACGTTCTGTAAGATTGTACTGCCACAGGTTGTGAAGATTGTGTTACCATCTGTGACAAATGAAGTAATTACACTGGTAAAAGATACTTCTTTGGTATATTCGTTGTCTTATATTGAGATGTTTGCAGTGGCAAAACAGATTGCAGCAGCACAGACAACGGTTCTTCCGTTCTTTATTGCAGGTGTATTTTATTATATCTTTAACTATGTTGTTGCAGGTTTGATGGAATTGCTTGAGAAGAAATTGAATTACTATCGATAGGAGATGCTGTATGAAACTTTTAGAAATGAATCATATCAAGAAAGATTTCGACGGAGTGCAGATTATCAAAGATATTTCGCTTTCTGTTGAACAGGGGGAAATTCTTGCGATTATCGGACCATCCGGTTCCGGAAAATCGACTTTGCTTCGTTGTGCAACCATGCTGGAAACAATCAGTGACGGAGAAATCCTCTATCTCGGAAAAAGGGCTGCATGGATAGAAAACGGAAAGCCGGCATTTCCGAAGAAAGAAGAGAGAAAGGAAATCCAGTCTTGTTTTGGATTGGTATTTCAGAACTTTAATTTGTTCCCGCATTTTTCCGTGATGAAGAATATCACCGATGCGCCGATCAAGGTACAGAAGAGAAATAAGGAAGAAGTATATAAGGAAGCAAAAGAGCTGCTCAAGAAGATGGGACTGGAAGATAAGGCGGATGCTTATCCGTACCAGTTATCCGGTGGACAGCAGCAGAGAGTGTCGATTGCCCGGGCACTGGCAATGAAACCAAAGATGTTGTTCTTTGATGAGCCGACATCCGCATTGGATCCGGAATTAACGGGAGAGATATTGAAGGTTATCAAAAGTCTGGCTGCAGAACACATGACGATGGTGATTGTTACACATGAGATGAATTTTGCAAAGAATGTTGCGGATAAAATCATTTTCATGGACAAAGGTGTGATTGCAGAGCAGGGAACTCCGGAAGAAGTCTTTGCTTCCGATAACGCAAGAATGAAAGAGTTTTTAGGAAAATTGGCGGAAGAGTAGCATATTTTTTCAGAGTATTTGATAAAAAATGTTATATTATTAGAAAAACTAATAGATAAAAGTTGAAATAAATAATGAGTGCAAAGCAGGACAAGGCAGGTGGAAATATTGATTTTCAACCTGCCTTGTATTATAATCATCGTGCAGGTTATTCGGCAAAAACAGGATAAAAATAGATGAAGGAGTTTCATTCATGAGCGAATTTGAAGAAGTTACAACAGGATTGGGTGAAGAGTGTGGTGTCTTTGGCGCATACGATATGGATGGCGGCGATGTCGCTTCATCCGTTTATTACGGATTGTTTGCACTGCAGCATCGTGGTCAGGAAAGCTGTGGTATTGCAGTAACAGATACATATGGTAAGCGAAAAGTCCTTTCCAAAAAAGGACTGGGACATGTCAATGATGTGTTTGACCGTGAGGCATTGACAGAATTGAAAGGGAATCTTGGTGTAGGTCATGTCCGATATTCAACGGCCGGCGGAACAAGAGTCGAGAATGCTCAGCCTTTGGTTATCAATTATGTAAAAGGAACGCTTGCCATTGCACACAATGGGAATTTGACAAATGCAGTTGAATTAAGAAGAGAGCTGGAATATACCGGTGCGATTTTCCAGACGACGATTGATTCGGAAGTGATTGCATACCATATTGCGCGAGAACGTCTCAATACATCTACAGCGGAGGCCGCTGTGAAGAATGCGATGAAGAAGATCAAAGGTGCATATGCTCTGGTTGTCAGCAGCCCGAGAAAGATGATAGGCGCAAGAGACCCTTGGGGATTTAAACCACTGTGTATAGGAAAGCGCGATAATACTTATTTTCTTGCATCAGAGAGCTGTGCAATCGCAGCGGTTGGTGCAGAATTCGTGCGTGATGTGAAACCGGGAGAGATAGTAAGTATAACAAAAGACGGGATTTCATCCGATACAACGATGATGATTCCGGCAGAGCAGCAGGCAAGATGTATTTTTGAATACATTTATTTTGCAAGAACAGACAGTACCATTGACGATGTGAATGTATACCATGCAAGAATTACAGCGGGCAAGGCACTGGCTGAGTCTTATCCGGTAGAGGCTGATCTGGTAGTTGGTGTACCGGATTCCGGCCTGGTGGCTGCAAAAGGATATTCTGAGGCATCAGGAATTCCTTATGGAATGGCATTCCACAAGAACAGTTATGTCGGACGTACATTTATCAAACCGACGCAGAGTGAACGTGAATCCAGTGTGAAGATCAAACTGAATGTGATTGAGGAAGTCGTAAAAGGAAAACGAATTGTCATGGTAGACGATTCTATTGTACGAGGAACGACTTGTGCAAACATCATCAAGATGCTGAAAAAGGCAGGAGCGACAGAGGTACATGTGCGAATCAGTTCGCCACCGTTCTTATATCCGTGTTATTTCGGAACGGATGTGCCATCCAATGAGCAGTTGATCGCACATTCCCATACAACAGAAGAGATTCGCGAGATGATCGGGGCGGATTCTCTTGGATATATGGAGATTAATAAGTTGAAAGATATGGTTGGGGAGTTGAAGTACTGTGATGCATGCTTTACAGGTAACTACCCGATTGAAGTACCAAACGAAGATGTCAGTCATGCATTCGAGTAGAGTTACTGTTCACAGGGAACCTGTAAACAGTAACGCATCTCGTCATTTATAATCGCCTATGGCCACTTGACGAGGTCCTTTCGAGTCTAGTGGAGCAGATGTTACCTTTTGAATATACTTGACGAGACTTTTTACTATCTTATATAATGAAGAAACAGGATAACAACAAAGGAGAATATTATTATGGCAACAGATCGTTATACAAGTCCGCTTTCAGAGCGTTACGCAAGTAAGGAGATGCAGTACATCTTTTCTCAGGATAAGAAATTTAAGACCTGGAGAAGATTGTGGATCGCACTTGCAGAGACAGAGAAAGAGCTCGGACTTAACATCACAGACGAGCAGATTGAAGAGTTAAAAGCACATGCGGACGACATCAATTATGATGTTGCAAAGGAGAGAGAAAAAGTTGTACGTCATGATGTTATGTCACACGTATATGCATATGGTGTGCAGTGCCCGAAGGCGAAGGGAATTATTCATCTCGGAGCGACATCCTGCTATGTAGGAGATAATACAGATATTATCGTGATGTCTGAGGCATTAAAACTTGTCCGCACAAAGTTGATCAATGTTATTGCAGAGCTGGCAAAATTTGCAGATGAGTACAAGGCACAGCCAACACTTGCATTTACACATTTCCAGCCGGCACAGCCGACAACAGTCGGTAAGAGAGCAACTCTGTGGATGCAGGAATTTGAGATGGATTTGGAAGATTTGGAATATGTACTGGGAAGTCTCAAATTGTTAGGATCAAAAGGAACAACAGGAACACAGGCCAGTTTCCTGGAACTGTTTGATGGAGATCAGGAGACAATCGATAAGATTGATCCGATGATTGCTGAGAAGCTTGGATTTAAAGCGTGCTATCCGGTATCTGGACAGACCTATTCCAGAAAAGTAGATACAAGAGTACTCAATGTACTTGCAGGGATTGCAGCAAGTGCACATAAGTTCTCCAACGATATCCGACTGCTTCAGCATTTAAAAGAAGTAGAGGAACCATTCGAGAAGACACAGATCGGTTCATCTGCAATGGCATATAAGAGAAATCCTATGAGAAGTGAGCGTATTGCTTCGTTGTCCAGATATGTGATGATTGATGCTCTGAATCCTGCAATCACATCTGCAACACAGTGGTTTGAGAGAACACTGGATGATTCAGCCAACAAACGTCTTAGTGTACCGGAAGGATTCCTTGCAATCGATGGTATTCTGGATTTGTGCCTGAATGTAGTAGATGGCTTAGTTGTATATCCAAAGGTAATCGAGAAACGTCTGATGGCAGAACTTCCGTTCATGGCTACAGAGAACATCATGATGGATGCAGTAAAAGCCGGTGGTGACAGACAGGAACTGCATGAGAGAATTCGTGAATTATCTATGGAAGCAGGAAGAAATGTAAAGGAAAATGGTCTAGACAATAACCTTTTAGAGTTGATCGCAGCAGACCCGGCATTCAATCTTTCATTGGAAGATTTACAGAAGACAATGGAGCCATCCAGATATGTAGGACGCGCCAAAGAACAGGTTGATGCATATTTGAACAATGTGATCCGTCCACTGTTAGACAAGAACAAAGAGATTCTTGGCGTAAAAGCAGAGATTAACGTATAAGTAAAAGACAAAACATGGGCAAAATTGCTCAGAATAGAAGAAAAAAGCAAAGGAATGTTGCAGTTGATTGCGATGTTCCTTTTTCTTATGTAGAATTTTCTCCAATTGGCATAATACTGGAAAAATTGGTAATTTTATTAATTTATTTCTGTCATAGTTTGAAAAAGGTAAAGGTACAGTGGAGGAATAGAAGATGGAAACATATTTGGATATTTATGAATCGTCTAAGTCAGAATCATACAAACCAAATTGGAAAGGAAAAGCAGCTTGCCTGTTGTGTGCTGCAATATTAGGAAGTGGTGCGTATGTGGCAGAACATACAAAGAATCTGGAATATTTGAGCGCAAAAGAAAAGGAGATGGTTGTGTCAACAAATTCTAAGCAAGTGCCAAAAACAGATTTGGTAAAGGTGTTGGAGGAGAACACAGCAGAGAAAGTCACAACAATTGTTGCACCTATGGATAGTGGATCATTAGATGAGAACGTTGAGAGCAAGAAAATTGCGGTGGCGGAAGTGCCACAATCTTTGAAGTCGGATTCCGTTGAAATGAGCAGCAAGGATATAACGAAGACAGAATCCGATAAAGCGGAAGTGATCGGTGGGAATGAAATAGAAGAAATAAAAGCAGAGGAATCAGAAAATACAGGTAGAAACGATGCCGAAGATAGAAACAACAGTGAAATCAAAGAGATTGGCACAAATGAGTCAGATGAAATTGAAAATGACGAAGTGATAAATGGAATGGATGATGTTGCCAGTCCATTCATGATTGATGAAGAAGGGATGCTTTATGGAATAAATACAAGTGAACTGGACTATTCAACCGGTATTTTAGAGCTCCCGGCCGAGGGATGTATCGGAATTCGAAGCAATGCCTTGATGAATATTACAGAAGGTATCTATGAAGTATATATTCCGGGAAATATTTCCGTGATAGAATCCGATGTATTTCATGGAATTGTAGATTTATTTGATATTACGGTGGATGAGAGTAATATGAATTACAGCTCCATAGATGGTGTGTTATACGGAGAAAACGGAACAGTATTACTTGCATTTCCGACAGGGAGAACAGGTGGTTATATTGTTCCGGCACAGACGAAAAGAATTGCGGCCGGTGCATTTTACCAGACAGGACTGTCCGTGATCGATATTCGAGATTGTACGGAACTTGAAATAGAAGATGCGACAGCGCTACAGTTGGCACGTTAGATTCAGGGAAAACAGTAATACATGGGAGTGGAACAGTAACGAGAGAGGAACTGTAACAAGAGTGGAATAGTAATGAGTTGGAACACTGGCACTTGAACATTTGCAGGACTTGTTTTATAATAGAGCGTGGTTTTGATGTTATTGTACATGGAATAGGGGTACAGTAGCAGTTTGACAGAGTTACGTTAAGAAAACGAGAATTGGAGAATGAAGATATGAGTAAAGTAAGAACAAGATTTGCACCAAGCCCAACAGGAAGAATGCATGTTGGAAATCTGCGTACAGCACTTTATGCTTATTTGATTGCAAAACATGAGGGAGGAGATTTCCTTCTCCGTGTAGAAGATACAGACCAGGAAAGATTTGTAGAGGAAGCGTTGGATATCATTTATCGTACCCTTGCAAAAACAGGACTGGTGCACGATGAGGGACCGGACAAAGATAAAGGATATGGCCCTTATGTACAGAGTGAGCGTAATGCACAGGGAATTTATTTGAAATATGCAAAACAGCTTGTTGAGCAGGGAGATGCTTATTATTGCTTCTGTGATAAAGAACGTCTGGAATCTTTGAAGACAAGTGTATCAGAGAATGGAACAGAGATTGTAGTGTATGACAAACATTGTCTGCATTTATCAAAAGAAGAAGTAGAGGCGAATCTGGCAGCAGGAAAACCTTGGGTTATCCGTCTGAATGTGCCGAATGAAGGAACAACTACATTCCATGATGAGATTTATGGAGATATCACAGTACCGAATGCAGAACTGGATGACATGATTCTGATTAAATCGGATGGATACCCGACATACAATTTCGCAAATGTAGTAGATGACCATTTGATGGAGATTACACACGTTGTAAGAGGGAATGAATACCTTTCTTCAGCACCAAAATACAACAGATTATATGAAGCGTTTGGATGGGATGTACCGGTATATGTACACTGCCCATTGATCACAGATGAGAATCATAAAAAATTAAGCAAACGTTGCGGACATGCTTCGTATGAAGATCTAATCGATCAGGGATTCCTCTCAGAGGCAGTTGTAAACTACGTTGCATTACTTGGATGGTGTCCGACAGACAATCGAGAGATCTTCAGTCTGGAAGAATTGGTAGAAGCATTTGATTATAGACACATGAGCAAATCACCGGCAGTATTTGATACGGTAAAATTAAAATGGATGAACGGTGAATACCTCAAAGCAATGGATGACGAGCGTTTCTATGAGTTGGCAGAGCCATATATCAAAGAGGTTGTTACAAAAGACTTTGATCTGAAGAAGATCGCAGCACTTGTAAAATCAAGAATCGAGATCTTCCCGGATATCAAAGATCAGATTGATTTCTTCGAGGAAGTACCGGAATATGATGTGGCAATGTATACACATAAGAAAATGAAAACAAATCCGGAAAATTCTCTGGAATTGTTAAAAGAAGTTGTTCCGGTGCTGGAAGCACAGGAGGACTTCAGCAATGATGCATTGTTTGAGACATTGAAAGCATTTGCAGGAGAAAAAGGATACAAAGTAGGTTATGTAATGTGGCCAATCCGTACTGCAATTTCAGGAAAACAGAATACACCTGGCGGTGCTACGGAGATTATGGATGTTCTTGGAAAAGAAGAATCTATCAAACGTCTCAAAGCAGGAATCGAAAAGTTAAGTTAAGTTATGTTTTGTTTTGCCGGCTGCAGTGTGCTGCGACCGGCAATCCTATGTTACCAGGTAATGACAAAAAGGTTCTGTGAACATTTTTTGATAAAGAAAGAGGTAAGGATGAGTTCAGAAAGCCACGTAAAAACGAAAGCAGAGATATCTGCTTCCAAAAGCGGCTCTGCTGATCAGCAGAAAACAAGAGCGAATTCACTTGGTTGTCAAGTGGGCGAGAAAAAGAGTCGGAGGACCTTTTTCAGCCAGGCACAGAAAAACGCCATACTTCACGGGGAGGGGCCGTGTCTTGTCTTGGCAGGACCGGGGTCCGGTAAGACGATGACAATCGTAAACAGAATAAAACACCTGATAGAGGAATTACATGTACGACCAGAAGAAATTCTGGTCATTACTTTTACTAAGTATGCGGCGACCGAGATGAAATTACGTTTGCAGGCCGGCATGGAAGGGAAAAAGCTTCCAATTACAATGGGGACATTCCACGGAATCTATTATGGAATCCTGAAATGGGCATATCGTTTCGGGCCGGAAAATATTATGTCGGAAGAGGAAAAGTACCAGTTGGTCCGCCAGATCGTTAATCATCAGGATGAACTGGAAATTATGGATGAAGAGGATTTTCTCAAAGATGTAATTACAGAAATCGGTGTCGTTAAAAATAACAGACATCAGATAGAAAACTATAAATCGAGAAAATGTCGTCCGGATATTTTTCAGAATATATATCAGGAATATGAGAAACAGCGCAAACAGTTAAGAAAAATTGATTTTGATGATATGCTTGTGCTGTGTTATCAATTATTCACAACCCGACCGGATTTATTAAAGTTGTGGCAGGAAAAATTCCATTATGTATTGATCGATGAGTTTCAGGATATCAATCAGGTACAGTATGATGTGATCAAGATGCTTGCTGCACCGCAGAATAATTTGTTTGTAGTGGGGGATGATGATCAGTCAATCTATGGATTCCGAGGTGCGGATGCAAAATTGATGTTTCAGTTCCAAAAAGACTATCCGGATGCAAAACAAATTTTGCTTGACATCAATTATCGCTCCACAGCGAACATTGTGAAAAATGCATTGAAAGTCATCGGGCATAATGAGGTACGTTTTGATAAGGCAATCAAACCGAAAAAGAAAGCGGGAAGCAGTCTGCATGTACAGGAAGTGCAGGATTCAGAAGAAGAAAGCAAGTATATTGTAGGGGAGATCGCACAGCGGATTTCTGAAGGAATACAGGCAGAGCAGATCGCGGTATTGTATCGGGTTCATACGGATGCAAGAGCACTGGTGGAGAAACTGATAGACAGCAGGATTCCGTTCCAGATGAAAGAACATATGCCGAATCTGTATCAACATTTTATAGCGAAAGATATTCAGGCATATTTTCGTATGGCATTGGGCAATGTGTCGAGGGCTGATTTTTTACAGATTATGAATCGACCAAAACGTTATATCAGCAGGGACAGTATTTCCGGGAAAGAAAAGGATATGTACGAAGAAGCGAGAAAGTTCTATATGGATAAAGCCTGGATGATGGACCGTGTGGATCAGATGGAATGGGATATCAAGATGTTAGGTAAGATGGCACCGTATGCGGCAATCCAATATTTGAGAAAGCGCATCGGGTACGATGATTTTTTGCGGGAATATGCATCAGCTCATCAGATACAGAAAAGTGATCTGTTTGAAGTACTGTTAGAGATTGAAGAGGCTTCTAAACCATATGAGACGCTTCAGGAATGGTTTACGCATGTGGAAGAATATAGTAATGTATTGAAAGCAAAAGAACAAAGGCATATGGGGAATCGAAGCGGGGTGCATTTGATGACGATGCATGCGGCGAAAGGGCTGGAATTTGATACGGTGTATCTGATCCAGACAAATGAAGGTTGCATTCCTTATAAACGTGCATTAAAAGAAGAGGGGCTGGAGGAAGAACGCAGACTTTTTTATGTTGCGATGACAAGAGCAAAAGAAGTATTAAAAATCAGTTATGTAAAAAATAAAAACGGAAAGGAAATAAGTCCTTCCCGCTTTATTGAAGAATTATTCGAGGGAGTCTAAGCCGAGTGCATCGAGGTCAAGTGCTTCATACTCCATAGTATCGAGCCACTCGTCGTATGCATCGCAGACTGCATCGTATTCTTCGTCATCTTCGATGGATTCCAGTCCCGGATCTCCATCTTCGTTCTCAACATAACGATAGATATAAACAGGACTTTCTTCGCCACCCTCTTCATCAGGAGGGAGAAGTGCGATATACTGTTGTTTGTTTACATCGAGAATACATAAAATCTGACATTCGATTGTCTCATCACTGTCTAAATATAAGGTTACAGTACCAAATTCGTTTTGTTCCATGAGAATCTCCTTTTTGTAAACCACCGGTAGAAAACGATGGAAATATTGAAATTATTTGTTTAAATTTACTTTAACAAATATGTGTATGAAACGCAAGAAGAACATGAAAACGAATTGACAAACCATGAAAACAAGTTAGAATAGAATCAGTGATTGGATTATTATTTCAGGAGGAAAGCAGAGATGAAAAAACGCACATTTCGTATAGTACTGGCAGTAGCGATGACAACGATGCTTTTAACAGGCTGTAAAAAAACTGCCGGAACGCCGCAGGACAGTGCGACAAAAGAGACGGAAGAAGCTAAAGAACAGGAAGAAAAAGAGGAAGAAGAGACAGAGGCAGAGACAGGCCTTCTGCTTGGATATAGCTGCATCAATATGGAGAACCCATACTATCAGACACTGGAGAAAGCAATCGAGACATCGATTGGCACCGATGCCCGAATTGTGTCCATGGATGCGGGTGCCGATGCACAGAAACAGAATGAACAGATTCAGGAATTGATCGATATGGGTGTAGATGCCGTGTTTTATTCACCGGTAGATCTGAGTGAAGCGCAGACGGCGCTGGAAGCGTTGGATGAAGCCGGAATTCCGGTCATCAATTTGGATACACAGGTGAAAGAATCGGATTTGACCGCTGCATTTATCGGTTCAGATAATAAGAATGCAGGATATGTGTGTGGAAAAGATTTAAAAGAAAAGTGCCCGGATGGTGGTAAGATCTTGATTTTTGAAGCAAAGGGAATCAATTCGGTCAATGAACGTATTACGGGATTTGAACAGTCGATTGCAAATGCGGGATTTGAAGTGTTGAATCGTGCGGATGCAAACGGAGAAAAACAGAAAGCATATGAACAGATGAAAGAATTTCTGAAACAATATCCGGAAATTGACGCAGTGATGTGCGGAACGGATGAAGTTGCGCTGGGTGTTTTGCAGGCTGTAAATGAAGCCGGCAGAAAAGACATCTATATTTACGGAGTCGATGGCTCACCGGATGCAAAAGAGGAGATTGCAAAAGAAGACAGTGCATTTGTCGGAACAGGAGCACAGTCACCGATCAGTATCGGAAAAGATGCTGCAAAGACGGTTCTGGCAGTGTTGGAGAACAAGGATTATGAAAAAGAGATAGAGGAAGAGACCTTTATCATCAATAAGGATAATGTAGAGTTATATGGAACAAATGGCTGGCAGTAGGAGGGCATCATGATGAAGAAAGTGGAAGGAACACCACAGCCACTGGGGGCAACAACATATCATGGATACACCAATTTCGCGGTATCTGTACCGGCGGGAAAAACATGTCGTTTATTAGTGTATCAGAAAGGAAGGACTGAACCGGTGCAGGCGTTTGATATGCCGGAAGAGGAAGGTCTTGGAGAAGTACGATTTCTTGCTCTGGAGGGATTTCGGGCGGATAGACAAGAATACAATTTTGAAATTGACAAACAGGTCTGGGTGGACCCGTATGTAAGAGAAGTTGCAAGAACCAAACGATTTGGAGAAAAACCAGACCCTCAGAAGCATGAGATACGTGGACGGGTTCCGGAAACAGAATATGACTGGGAACAGGATCATCATTTGAAATTGCCGTTAAACGAAGTGGTAGCCTATAGTCTGCATGTACGTGGGTTTACAAAACACAGTTCTTCGAAAGTGAAACACAAAGGCACTTTTTTAGGGGTAATAGAAAAGATACCATACCTCAAAGCGTTGGGCATAAATCAGATCCAGTGTATGCCGATTTATGAGTTTGCTGAGATCGTGGGACCAAGAACCAATTATTGGGGATATGGAAAAGGGTATTATTTTGCACCAAAGCCGTCTTACAGTGCATCCGGATACGCATGCCGTGAGCTCAAAGATATGGTAAAAGCGTGTCATAAAGCCGGAATTGAAGTTGTGGCAGAGATGCCTTTTACACCGGAGATATTGCCTCAGATGGCTGTGGAATGTCTTAAATACTATATGCTGGAATATCATATGGATGGTTTTGTAGTGAATCCGTACAATGCTCCGTGGGAGAGTATGAAACAGGATCCGCTTTTAAAAGGAATCAAACTGATTCAGAAAGATGACGGATTCCAGAATGTGATGCGTCGTTTCTTGAAGGGAGACGAAGGTATGATTCCGGATGTGATCTGGGCGATCAAGCATAATACGACAGAGGATAACAAATACAATTATGTGACCAACCAGACCGGATTTACATTGCAGGATCTGGTTTCTTACGATGCAAAGCATAACGAAGAAAACGGAGAACATAACCAGGACGGCCCGGATTATAACTATAGTTGGAACTGTGGAGCGGAAGGACCAAGCCGTAAAAAAGCGGTTGTTGAGTTGCGAAAAAAACAAATCCGCAATGCATTTATGCTCTTGCTTTTGTCTCAGGGAACGCCATGTTTGCTGGCAGGAGATGAATTTGGCAATACACAGAAGGGAAATAACAATGTATATTGTCAGGATAATGAAACGGCATGGCTCAATTGGAATAAAATCAAGACGAATGAGTCCCTGCTTCAATATGTGAAAACCTTGATCGCGTTCCGCAAAGAACACGTTTCTCTGCATAAAAAAGCACCATTGCTGGGGATGGATAAAACAGCGTGCGGACTTCCGGATATTTCTTTCCATGGAGAAGCTGCATGGCAGACACCGGCAGAAGTTTACAGCAGACAACTTGGGGTAATGTACTGCGATGACGAAGAAAAACAGGATACCTGTTATGTGGCATACAATATGCATTGGTTGAAACATACTTTTGCATTGCCGTCCTTACCGAAAGGGAAGAAGTGGTATCGTGTGATGGATACGGCAAAAGAGCAGTGTGAGGAAAAACTGGAAGAAATGCAGAAAGCAATCCGGTTAAACGAGAGAAGTATCGTAGTATTGTGCGGAAAATAAAGAAAGTGGGAAGAGGATTTTGAAAGCAGTACAACATTTTCGGACGATTACAAAACATAAATTATTAGTCATGAAAGAGTGCTTCCGAGTAGGACTATATCGTCAGGGTCTCTTGCATGATATGTCAAAATACGGTTGGACAGAGTTCCGTGTAGGATGCAAGTATTATCAGGGAACAAGAAGTCCTAATAATGCAGAGCGAGAGACACTTGGATATTCTTCTGCATGGCTGCATCATAAGGGAAGAAATAAACATCACTATGAATATTGGATTGACTATGGTCTGGATGGAAAAAAAGAGTTGATCGGAATGAAGATGCCGAAAAACTATGTAGTAGAGATGGTGCTCGACCGTATTGCTGCGAGCAAGGTGTATAAGGGTGCAGCGTACAAGGATTCAGACCCACTGGAATATTTTATGCATGGTGGAACGGATGGTTATGTCATGCATAAAGATACAAAGGCACTTTTGGAGAAATTACTTTGTATGCTGGCAGAGCAGGGCGAAGAGGCAACATTTCGATATATTAAGGATATTGTGTTGAAAGATAAGAACTTCCCATATTAGTGGAAAAGAAAAAATGTGCCGAGGCACATTTTTTCCTTTTATAAAATATCGATTTTTAAGTGAATAGAATTATTCTGGATATATCAGTCGCTCGTCTGTGATATCGGTCAGAACTTCGTCCAAATATCTCTTGGCAACATAGCGGGCCATCGGAAGATTCATATCCAGATAATTACCGCAATCGCGGGCACAGGCTCCAGGGACATCTCCCTCAAATCCGGCAATGAAAGTGAACATCTCTGTCATAAGAGGAACAATATCATGGGAAGTATAGTCACCTGTAAGCAACAGATAGAATCCTGTGCGACATCCCATAGGTCCAAAATAGAGAACTTTGTCTTTGAAGTCGGCATTATTTCTAAGATAGGTTGCGCCGAGGTGTTCGATTGTGTGAACTTCGGCCGTATTCATAACCGGCTCATCGTTTGGACTGGTCATACGAATGTCAAAAGTGGTAATCGGGGTCTCTCCTGCATAGTCGCGGCGGGAAACATAGATACCCGGAAGCAGTTTTATATGGTCAATTGTAAAACTTGTGATTTTTTCCATGTGAATTAGTCATCCTTTCCAAATAGATTTGTGCGGGCAGCAGGTTGCTGCCATTTATAACAATAGTATTATAACGAAAAAGCAGATGATTGACAAGGCGGAAGCTGTCGGTGACAGGGGCTGTAGGATTTCAAATATATGACAAGAAAGTTTAGTGAGCCTTTTTAGTGGAGAGAGGAGTTAGAAGTTTATGGAACTATATATTGTACGTCATGGTGAAACAGATTGGAATAAAGAGCATAGAGTACAGGGAGCGGTGGATATACCACTTAATGAATATGGAATACATCTGGCGGAAGAGACCGCAGAAGGGCTAAGAGAGATTTCGTTTGATGTAGCGTATTCCAGTCCGCTTAGAAGAGCAAAGAAGACAGCAGAAGTGATTTTGGCAGGGCGAGATATGGAGATAAAAGAGGATAAAAGGATTCAGGAAATCTGTTTTGGAAGTTATGAGGGAATGTGTATCAGGGGAGAACATATGGCACCGGATAGTGGGAAATTCAATCTGTTCTTTTCGGATACAGAACATTATATTCCGGGAGAAGGTGGAGAAAGTGTTCAGCAGTTGATGCAAAGAACCGGAGAATTCTTAGATGAACTATGTCAGAATCAAGAACTGAAGGAAAAACGTGTGTTGGTGGCAACACACGGAGCTGCGATGACGGCGCTGTTAAACAATGTTCGGAAAAATTACGAAATTGCAAAGTTCTGGGACAAAGGAGTTCCGGCTAACTGTGCGGTTACAATTGTAGAAGTCAAAGCGGGAGTGCCTGAAATAGTGAAAGAAAATCTGATATTTTATAAAGAAAAAGTACGTGCCTGGAAAGTTGGAAAGTAAAAAATGGTTACTGCTCACAGATGCTGTGAGCAGTAACCCAAAAATCCCTCGAGCGATATCAAATTCGCTCGAGGGATTTTGAATATTTCACCTGCAGAAGTGTGGAAGATTAATCCTCGTCATCTTCTTTATCTACAGTGTAAGTCTGTCTCTTTCTGGCCATCTCATCATTTTCCAGATATTCATCGTAAGTTGTAATCTTATCGATCAGCTTACCACCCGGAACAATCTCCATAATACGGTTTGCTGTTGTCTGTACAATCTGGTGGTCACGTGATGTGAACAACAGGACACCAGGGAATTTGATCATACCGTTGTTGAGTGCTGTGATAGATTCCATATCCAAATGGTTGGTAGGCTCATCAAGAAGAAGCACGTTCGCACCGGAAATCATCATCTTAGATAACAGGCAGCGTACTTTTTCTCCACCGGATAATACTTTCAGACGTTTGACACCATCATCTCCGGCAAAGAGCATACGTCCTAAGAATCCTCTGACATAAGTTGCATCTTTATTTTCCGAATACTGTGTCAGCCATTCTGTGATTGTGTAATCGTTGTCGAATTCTCCACCGAAGTCCTTCGGGAAGTAGGCCTGGGAAGTTGTGATTCCCCATTTGTATACACCTTCATCCGGCTCCATCTCGCCGATCAGGATCTTGAAGAGAACAGTTTTGGCAAGCTCGTTACTTCCAACGAAAGCAACCTTGTCATCATGGTTTAAAGTAAAGGAAATGTTATCGAGCACTTTGACACCATCGATTGTTTTCGAAATACCTTCTACAGACAATACTTCGTTACCAATCTCGCGGTTTGGTCGGAAGTCGATATAAGGGTACTTTCTGCTGGATGGTTTGATCTCATCCAGTTCGATTTTCTCAAGGGCACGTTTTCTTGAAGTAGCCTGTTTGGACTTGGAAGCGTTGGCACTGAATCGGGAAATGAAATCCTGTAATTCCTTGATCTTCTCTTCCTTTTTCTTGTTTGCTTCTTTCATCTGACGAATCAAAAGCTGGCTGGACTCATACCAGAAATCATAGTTACCTGCATATAACTGAATCTTACCATAGTCGATATCTGCAATCTGTGTACAAACTTTATTCAGGAAATATCGGTCATGGGATACAACAATGACAGTATTCTCAAAGTTGATCAGAAATTCTTCGAGCCATGCGATGGCATCCAGATCCAAGTGGTTGGTAGGCTCGTCGAGGAGCAGAATGTCCGGATTACCGAACAAAGCCTGAGCAAGCAGGACTTTCACTTTCTCAGCACCTGTCAGGTCACGAAGATATTTGTAATGTAAATCAGTCTCGATACCGAGTCCGTTCAACAGTGTAGCGGCATCGGACTCTGCGTTCCATCCATCCATCGTTGCAAATTCAGCTTCCAGTTCGCTGGCTTTGATACCATCTTCATCTGTGAAGTCTTCTTTTGCATAAATTTCTTCTTTTTCTTTCATAATCTCATAGAGACGGGCATTTCCCATAATGACGGTATCCAGTACAAGATAATCATCATATTTAAAATGGTCCTGCTGCAGGAAAGAGAGTCTCTGTCCCGGAGTGATGACAACTTCTCCGTTGGTAGGCTCGATCTGTCCGGACAGAATCTTTAAGAATGTAGATTTTCCGGCACCATTCGCACCAATCATTCCATAACAGTTTCCCTCTGTAAATTTGATATTAACATCTTCAAACAGCGCTTTCTTCCCGACGCGCAGTGTTACGTTGTTTGCACTAATCATGTTTTGGTTTCTCCTTTAAAAAATAAAAAACTTCATTAACGGATAACAATCTCCAATTGTTATCAGAACTCCAACGCTTATATTAACATGGTTTAACAGTAAAAGGCAAGGTGTGTTCGCACCGGAAACGGGCTTTTCATAAAGAAATTTGAAGAGCGTGAAAAACAGAGGAATGCTTTTTGTGAAAATGTCGTAAAATTATAGCGTTTATTATTTGCCAATGAAAGAAAACGTTATATAATAGAGCTATTAGAAAAATGAGAATAAAATCAGCCGGAAGAAAGCGAGGATGACATATGCAGAAAGCAACGATTGTGTTAGAAGGCGGAGCAACAAGAGGAGTATTTACATCAGGAGTTTTGGATTATCTGATGGAAAAAGATATGTATTTTTCCAATGTGATCGGAGTGTCTGCGGGGTCCTGCAATGCGGTGGATTATGTATCCAGACAGCCGGGGCGTACAAGAGACTGTATGATCCCGACCGATAAGAGTATGAATTACGTGAATGGTTTGCGTACGTTTATCAAAGATAAATCACTGATGAATATGGATCTGATCTTTGACAAATTTCCACACGAAACATTTCCGTTTGATTTTGAAACATATTTTAAATCAGAGATGCAATGCGATATTGTTGCAACAAACTGCATCACCGGAAAAGCGGAATATCTGGATGAGAGAGAAGATGAGGAGAGACTGATGAAAATTTGTCGTGCTTCCTGCAGTATGCCGTTGGTAACTCCGATTGTAAATGTAGATGGAGTTCCGTATCTGGATGGAGGTCTGGCGGATTCGGTACCGATTGAGCATGCACAAAAGCTTGGCAATGAGAAAATCGTCGTAATTCTGACAAGAAATAAAGGATATCGTAAAAGCAGGATCAGCAATAGTATGATTCGGTTATATCGAAAACAGTATGCAGCGTATCCGAAACTGGTAAAGACGATTCTGACGAGAAGTTTTATGTACAACAAAGAGATGAACCATATTGAACGACTGGAAAGAGAGGGGAAGATCTTCGTGCTTCGTCCGGAAGTAAAGCCGGTATCCAGAATCGAGCGTAACGCAGCAACCTTACAGGCATTTTATGAACATGGATATCATCTGATGGAACGTGAATACGACCGCATGATGAAATATTTGGAATCATAGAGGAGGAGACAGCATGGATAAGAGACGTTTGACATATACGCAGAATCGAGAATTGTCATGGCTGAGATTTGACCAGAGAGTGTTGGAGGAAGCACAGGACGAAAGTGTTCCTTTGTTGGAACGAATGAAGTTTGTATCTATTTTTACAAGTAATCTGGATGAATTCTTTATGATTCGTGTCGGAAGCTTGTATGATATGGCAGAAGCAGATGCAAAAAAGGTGGATAAAAAGTCGGGGATGACGGCACAGGAGCAGTTGCATGCAATCTATGAAGCAGTAGCTCCGCTTTACAAAGAGCGTGATAAGACTTACAGTGAGATTAAAAAACAGCTTTCTCCGTATGGCATATGCGGATTGGATTTCAAAGAATTGGAGCAGCAGGAAAAGAAGTATGTAAAACGGTATTTTAAAGAGCAGATCCTTCCCATTCTGTCACCGCAGATTGTGGATGCCAATCACCCGTTTCCGCATCTCTTGAACAAAGAGCTATATGTCGTTGCAATGTTGAAGTATGAGAATCGTTCGATGCTCGGTATCGTGCCGGTACCGCAGTTTGTGTCAGATATTCTGTACCTTCCGGGACATGATATCCGTTATATCCGTATGGAAAAAGTAATTATGGAATATCTGGATATGGTATTTGAGCAATACCAGGTATCGGAGGAAAACTATATCTGTGTAACAAGAAATGCAGATGTATCGCCGGATGATGAGGCATATGCGGATAATGAAGATTTTCGTTTTATTATGAAAGAGACGCTTCATAAAAGAAGAAAGATGGCAGTTGTCCGACTGGAGACAGCCAATCCATTGAGTAAAGAGATGGAAAAATATTTCTGCGAAAAATTCAAAATCAAACCGGAGTGCATTTTCCGGACAAAGATGCCGATGAAATTAGACTTTATTTTCAAAATCATAGATAAAGTACCGGATTCGATGAAACGTTCTCTGACAGATGAACCATTTTCACCACAGCCTTCTGTTTCACTTACCGATGGCAGTGTGATGGCACAGGTGAAGAAAAAAGATGTAATGCTTGCATATCCGTATGAGAGTATGGAGCCGTTTTTGCAATTGATCAAAGAGGCCTCGACAGACCCGGACGTCATGACGATCAAGATTACGATCTATCGTCTGGCGAAGCAGACGCGTCTGGCAGAATATCTCTGTGCAGCAGCGGAAAACGGAAAAGAAGTAACTGCTTTGATCGAGCTGCGTGCAAGATTTGATGAGCAGAATAATATCGATTGGTCCGAGCGTATGGAAGAAGCAGGATGCCGGGTAATATACGGGTTTGAAGGATATAAAGTACATTCCAAAATTTGTCTGATCACCTATCGCAATCGAAATGAAATCAAATACATTACGCAGATAGGAACCGGTAATTACAATGAAAAGACAGCGAAACTTTATACGGATTATTCACTTATGACAGCAAATCAGGCAATCGGTGAGGATGCAGCACTGTTCTTTAAGAATATGTCCATTGGAAATCTGGACGGGGTGTATCAGCATTTGATCGTCTCTCCAACCAGCTTGAAACCGAAAGTGTTAAGCCTTATGGATGAGGAAATCAAGAAAGGGGAAGACGGAAGAATTCTGATGAAGATGAATTCTGTGACTGATATGGATTTTATGCGAAAAGTCGCAGAAGCATCCAAAGCAGGCGTCAAGGTGGATTTGATCGTACGAGGAATCTGCTGCATTCTTCCGGGCGTGAAAGGAGAGACAGAGAATCTGACTGTAACCAGTATAGTGGGACGTTATCTGGAACATCCGAGAGTATTTGTGTTTGGAAAAGATGAAAATGCAGCAGTATATATCGGATCTGCCGATATGATGACGAGAAATACAGAAAAACGTGTAGAAGTAGCGTGCCCGGTTTATGATGCTGCGATTAAAAAGCGTTTGATCCATGATCTGAAAGTGATGCTTGCAGACAATGTAAAAGCAAGACAGATGAAAATGGACGGGACTTATCAGAAGAAAAACCGTGGAGATAGAAGAATCTGTGCACAGGAAGAGTTTATGAAATATGCAATTACAGCAAAACGTCCGGTAAAAAAAGAACACCATAGAAGTGCACTTACCAAATTAAAAACGTTATTCCGAATAAAAAGACGAAAATAAATCAGATATCTCATTAGAAGGAGACAGGATATGAAAACAATAAAATGCAATGAGTTTGGATGTACAGCAAAAGGAGAACAGGCTCATATCTATACGATGACAAATGAAAATGGAATGTCTGCGTCAGTTACAGATTACGGTGCGGCATTGGTGAAATTAGAGGTGCCGGATAATGCCGGGAATCTGCGAGATGTTGTGCTCGGATATGATGATGTGAGCGGATATGAGCAATGTGACGGGGCTTTTGGCGCAGCGGTAGGAAGAAGTGCCAATCGCATCGGCGGTGCAACATTTACAATTCAGGGAAAAACATATACACTGGATAAAAATGATCACGGAAATAATCTTCACAGTGGGATGGATTTTTATCATAAGAGAATCTGGACAGTGGATAAAAAGGAAGACGGGAAGATAGAATTTGTCCTTCAAAGTCCGGATGGAGATCAGGGATATCCGGGGGCTCTGGCTATGCATGTGACATACGAATTGACAGAAGACAATGAACTGCGTCTCATTTATGATGCGGTGCCGGATGCAGATACTGTTATCAATATGACAAATCATAGCTATTTTAATCTGGATGGGCACAAAAGTGGAGATGTATTAGATGAGATTGTGACATTGGATGCGGATTATTATACAAAAGCTGATTCAGAGTCTATTCCAACCGGAGAACTTGTGGATGTTACGGGAACTCCGATGGATTTCCGCACACCGAGGGCACTGGGAGACGGAATTTATGAAGATTATGAAGCTCTTCGTTTTGGAAATGGATACGATCATAACTGGGTATTGAAAAATGATGGAAAATTTGTTAAAGTAGCACAAGCGGTTTCAAAGAAAAGTGGAATTGTTATGGAGGTATGGACAGATTTACCGGGAATCCAGATGTATACGGCCAATTTCGTGAATCATGAGCCGGGAAAAGACGGTGCGGTATACGAAAGCAGACAGGCAGTATGTTTTGAGACACAGTATTTTCCGGATGCGGTACATCATGAGAATTTTGCCAGCCCAATCTGTAAAAAAGGAGTGCCATATCATACCGTAACATCTTACAAATTTGGAACGAAATAATTCTTGCCGGGAGCAGGAATGTTCGACAGCGAAATTTTGTAGAATACAGTGATGGGATTGATTAGATTAAGATGGGGAAATCAGTATATATAGCAGAAAAGCCAAGTGTGGCACAGGAGTTCGCCAAGGCATTGAAATTAAAAACAAGACGGGGAGACGGATTTCTGGAATCGGAGGAGGCAATTGTTACATGGTGCGTAGGGCATCTGGTAACAATGAGCTATCCGGAAGAATATGATGCATCCCTGAAAAAATGGAGTCTGGATACATTGCCGTTTCTTCCTCAGGAATTTAAATACGAAGTGATTCCCGGAGTGGAAAAGCAGTTTCGGATTGTAAGTAATATTTTAAATCGTGATGATGTAGATTGTATTTATGTGTGTACCGACTCGGGACGAGAAGGAGAATACATATATCGTCTTGTGGAGCAGGAAGCACATGTGAAGGGGAAAGAAAGAAAACGTGTCTGGATCGATTCTCAAACAGAAGAAGAGATTTTGAGAGGAATCCGGGAGGCAAAAGATTTATCGGAGTATGATAACTTAAGTGCCTCGGCATATTTAAGAGCAAAAGAAGATTATCTGATGGGAATTAATTTTTCCAGATTATTGACATTAAAATATGGGAACAGCATTTCCAATTATCTGCATACGAAGTATGCGGTCGTTTCAGTCGGTCGAGTGATGACATGTGTGTTGGGAATGGTGGTGAGAAGAGAGCGGGAAATCCGAGAATTTGTCAAAACGCCGTTTTACCGTGTTTTAAGTACCATCGATGTGTCGGGACAGACATTTGAAGGGGAATGGAGAGCGGTGAAAGGTTCCCGCTATTTTGAATCATTTGATCTATATAAAGAAAATGGTTTCAAAGAAAAAAAGAAAGCAGAAGAGTTGGTTACATATCTGCAGGAGCAAAAACCACTGGAGTGTGAGATCATATCGATTGAGAAGAAAAAGGAAAAGAAAAATCCTCCTCTTCTGTATAACCTGGCAGAACTTCAAAATGATTGCTCCAAGCGGTTTAAAATCAGTCCGGATGAGACACTTCGGATTGTACAGGAGCTTTATGAGAAGAAATTGGTGACATATCCGAGAACGGATGCCCGAGTGTTGTCGACGGCGGTTGCTAAAGAAATCGGACATAATTTGAACGGACTGATGAAGTATCCAATGGCGGTTCCGTATCTGCAGGAGATCGCACAATTCGGGACACATAAAGGTCTGGCAAAAACAAGATATGTAAATGATAAACAGATTACAGATCATTATGCTATCATTCCGACCGGGCAGGGGCTTCCGGCGTTGAAGAGTGTGTCATCTACTGCGAGCCGGGTGTATGATTGTATTGTACGTCGATTTTTGAGTATCTTTTATCCGCCGGCAGTATATCAGAAAGTATCCATTACAACCAAAATTCGAGAGGAGAGTTTCTTTTCGAGCTTTAAAGTATTGGCGGAGGAAGGATATTTGAAGGTAGTTGGAGTTCCGCAGAAAAAAGCTGCACAGGATTCCAAAGCAGAAGAGGACACTTCACAGAATCTGGATACTGCATTTTTCCAGACAATCCAGGGACTGAAAAAGGGAATACATTTGCCGGTAAAGGCATTGAATATAAAAGAAGGAGAAACATCGCCACCGAAACGTTATAATTCCGGTTCGATGATTCTGGCGATGGAAAATGCCGGACAGCTTATCGAAGATGAGGAACTTCGCGCGCAGATTAAAGGAAGCGGAATCGGAACCAGTGCAACAAGAGCAGAGATTTTGAAAAAATTAGTAAATATCAAATATCTTGCTTTAAATAAAAAGACACAGATTATAACGCCTACATTACAGGGAGAGATGATTTACGACGTGGTAGACCATTCCATACGTTCTCTGTTGAATCCGGAACTTACAGCAAGCTGGGAGAAGGGGTTGAATTATGTGGCAGAAGGAGACATCACTCCGGATGAATATATGCAGAAGCTGGAACATTTTATCACCAGCAGAACAAATGGAGTGAGGGGGCTGAACAACCAATATCAGCTTCGAAACTGTTATGATAAAGCAGCTTCTTTTTATCAGACAGGTACAGCGAAAAATAAAAAGGCAAAATAGAAGAATAAAATCGAAGGGAGAATAAAAATGAAAGAGTTAACAGTGGCAGAACTTTATACGTTGGATGAGACAATTGCAAAGGATATCTTTGAAGGAGTTACCTATCCATGGGAGGTACTTCCAAAAATCAGTGGATTTATTTTAGAATTGGGAGCAACATTAAGTGAAGAAGAGTATGAAAAACGCGGAGAAAATGTCTGGATCGCAAAAACTGCAACCGTTGCGCCGACTGCGTATATCAACGGACCGGCAATTATCGGAAAGAATGCAGAAGTGAGACACTGTGCATTTATTCGTGGAAATGCAATCGTGGGAGAAGGCGCTGTTGTAGGTAATTCGACAGAATTAAAAAATGTAATTCTCTTTAATAAAGTACAGGTTCCACACTATAATTATGTGGGAGATTCCATTCTTGGATATAAATCGCACATGGGAGCAGGTTCTATCACTTCCAATGTTAAATCAGATAAAAAACTGGTCATTGTGAAGACACCGGAAGGCAATATAGAGACCGGTATGAAGAAGTTTGGTGCAATGGTCGGAGATGAGGTAGAGGTCGGATGCGGAAGTATTCTGAATCCGGGAACTGTGGTAGGAAGTCATACAAACATTTATCCATTATCTTCCGTAAGAGGTTTTGTACCGGCAGGAAGCATTTATAAAAAACAAGGCGAAGTAGTAGAAAAACAAAATTTGTAAAAAATGTGTAAAATAAACAAAAAACTGCTGTGAAGCGTGTTCTTTTGTGATACAATGAACACAATAACCGACGTTATGAATTGCATGACTGAAGAGAGAAGACAGGATAAGATAGGAGGACAACCATCATGTTAGATGAGAATTTTGTAACATTGGAGATTGGAAAAGCAAAACATATTGCGCTGGTAGCTCACGATGGAAAGAAAAAAGAGCTGGTAGAATGGTGCGATAAGAATAAAGAAGTGTTAAAAGGGCATTTCCTTTGCGGAACGGGTACAACAGCGAAGTTGATCGCAGAAAAGACAGGACTTCCGGTAAAAGGATATTGCAGCGGTCCATTAGGCGGAGACCAGCAGATTGGAGCCAAGATCGTAGAAGGACAGATTGACTTTATGATTTTCCTGTGGGATCCTCTGGAAGCACAGCCACATGATCCGGATGTGAAAGCATTGCTTCGTATTGCAGTAGTATATGATATTCCGGTCGCAAACAATCTTGCAACAGCAGATTTCATGTTACATTCGGAATTTATGAACACATCCTATGAAAGAAAGATTGAGAATTTCAGCAAGACAATTCAGGATCGTGTGAATCGCATGAAATAAAAGGTATAGTCCCAAAACAAAAAAAGGAGATGGATCAGTCCTCAAAAAGGATGCCATCTCTTTTTTTATTTTTATATATTAGGAAGCGTGTTGGTTACTGTTGTACAAAATATTGAAAAATATACTTGCAAAAAGAAGAAAATTCATATTATAATAAATTCGTTCACATAGTCTGTGACATCCATATGCGATGTTTCGTATCGCATGAAGAATCAGAGTATCTTATGATTCTATCATTTCCAAAGAAAAGAAAATTAAATACAGCCTGAAAAGAAAAGGTGGGTGGTTGAAAAATTTTATTGACTTTTTGAAACAAGTATACTACTATATTAACAGAGACACGAACAACTGTTCGAATTAGAAGGAGAGTCAAATTATGGCGAACGCAAGTGAAGAGAAGAAGAAAGCGCTGGATGCAGCGATTGCAAAATTAGAGAAAGATTTTGGTAAAGGAGCAGTGATGAAGCTGGGAGATTCCAGTGCTCATGTGAACGTAGAGACTGTTCCGACAGGATGTTTAAGTCTGGATTTGGCATTGGGACTGGGCGGAGTGCCGAAGGGACGTATTATTGAGGTATATGGACCAGAGTCCAGTGGTAAGACAACGGTTGCCTTACATATGATAGCAGAAGTTCAGAAGAGAGGCGGAATTGCGGGGTTTGTAGATGCAGAGCATGCATTAGATCCTGTTTATGCGAAGAACATTGGTGTTGACATTGATGAATTATATATATCCCAGCCGGATAGTGGTGATCAGGCATTGGAGATTGCGGAGACGATGGTGCGTTCCGGAGCAATGGATATTATTGTTATCGACTCCGTTGCAGCGTTGGTTCCAAGACAGGAGATAGAAGGAGACATGGGAGACAGCCATGTCGGTCTTCAGGCGAGATTGATGTCTCAGGCACTTAGAAAACTGACACCGGTAATCAGTAAGTCAAATTGTGTTGTTATCTTTATCAATCAGTTGAGAGAAAAAGTAGGAGTGATGTTCGGTAATCCTGAGACAACAACAGGTGGACGTGCATTGAAGTTCTATGCATCTGTTCGTATGGATGTGCGTCGTATCGAGACTTTGAAGCAGAGCGGAGAGATGGTTGGTAACCGTACTCGTATCAAGATTGTGAAGAATAAGATTGCACCTCCGTTTAAAGAGGCAGAATTTGATATTATGTTCGGAAAAGGAATTTCCAAATCCGGTGATATTCTTGATCTTGCAGCAAACTGTGATGTCGTGAAGAAGAGTGGCGCATGGTATGCGTATGAAGGAGAGAAGATCGGGCAGGGACGTGAGAATGCCAAATCATTCCTGGAAGCGAATCCGGAGATTATGAATGAGATAGAAGAGAAAGTCAGAGCACATTATCATCTTGGTGCAGAATATGCGGAAGAAAGTGCAGATGATTTGAAGTTGCAGAAGGCACCGGAAGGCGTAGAAAAAGTAGAGAATGCAGACGAAAAGTAAGATGCAGGTAACAAAAGTAGAAGAGGTAACGAAGACAAAATGGAAGGTGGAACTGGATGGCCAGTTCGCCTTCGTTCTGTATAAGAAGGAATTATCACGATTTGGAATTGAGCAAGATGGAGAACTGAGCGAAGAAGTATACGAGCAGATTAAGAAGGATGTCGTATTAAAAAGAGCCAAATTACGTGCGATGCATCTTTTGACGGATATGGCAAGGACAGAATCGCAGCTAAAGGAAAAGCTAAAGCGTAATATGTATCCGGACGATGTGATTATCCAGGCGATTGACTATGTCAAATCGTTTGGGTATATCAATGATGAGCAATATACGGAGAACTTTATCTTAAGTAAGATGGAGACGAAAAGTAAAAAAGAGATATATGCTCTGCTCTTGCGGAAAGGTCTGACTTCAGAGCAGATTGACAGGGCGTTTGAATCCTGTTATGAGAGAAACACAGAGCAGGAAGCGATCCGACAACTGATTCGCAAGAGAAGAGTGGATATCTTGCATGCTTCGGAGCAAGAATTACACAAATTATATGGTTATCTTGCACGAAAAGGATTTCAATATGAAGACATCCGTCAAGTGATACAAAACTATGAGGACAATGCTTGACAGAATTGTGAAAACAGTATAAAATTTATATGTTGTATTTATGAGAAAAAATGTACAATGAAAATTTAATAAGGAGGTGCTCCTGTGCAATTATTTAGTATAATTATTGCTATAGCCCTCGCGTTGATAGTTGGGATTGTTACTCACTTTGTTACGATTTCCAATTTGAAGAAAGATGCAGATTCTAAAATTGGAAACGCAGAAGCAAAGGCAAGAGAAATAATCGATGATGCCGTTAAAACTGCTGAAACAACGAAAAAAGAAGCTCTTTTAGAAGTGAAAGAAGAGTCTATTAAGACAAAGAATGAACTCGAGAAAGAGACGAAAGAAAGAAGAGTCGAATTGCAGTCTTATGAGAAACGTGTGCTTGCAAAAGAAGCGTCAGTTGATAAACGGACAGAGGCAATCGGACAGCGCGAAGCAAGGTTTACAGCGAAGGAAGAACAGCTCAAACAGAAAGAAATCAAAGTGGAAGAGCTGAATCAAAAAAGAGTACAGGAACTGGAACGAATCTCAGGACTTACCTCCGAACAAGCAAAAGAATATCTGTTGAAAACTGTGGAAGACGATGTGAAGCATGATACGGCTAAGATGATCAAAGAACTGGAGACGCAGGCAAAAGCGGATGCTGACAAGAAAGCGAAAGAGTATGTTGTCAGTGCCATTCAGCGTTGTGCTGCAGATCATGTTGCCGAGACAACAATTTCTGTTGTACAGCTTCCAAGCGATGAGATGAAAGGAAGAATTATCGGACGTGAGGGTCGTAATATCCGCACCCTTGAGACACTGACTGGTGTAGAATTGATTATAGATGATACCCCGGAAGCAGTTGTATTGTCCGGCTTTGATCCGATTCGTCGTGAAATCGCAAGAATTGCTCTGGAAAGATTGATCGTGGATGGACGTATTCATCCGGCAAGAATTGAGGAGATGGTAGAGAAAGCACAGAAAGAAGTAGAAACAATGATTCGGGAAGAAGGAGAGGCTGCTGCACTGGAAGTTGGTGTGACAGGTATCCATCCGGAATTGATTCGCTTACTTGGACGTATGAAGTTCAGAACAAGTTACGGACAGAATGCTTTAAAACATTCTATCGAAGTGGCACAGCTTTCTGGTCTGTTGGCTGGTGAGATTGGTCTGGATGTTCGTATGGCGAAACGTGCAGGTCTGTTACACGATATTGGTAAATCAATTGATCATGATGTAGAAGGATCACATATTCAGATTGGTGCTGACCTTTGTAGAAAGTACAAAGAGTCTGCAACTGTTATCAATACAGTAGAATCTCATCATGGTGATACAGAACCACAGTCTTTGATTGCTTGCGTGGTTCAGGCGGCAGACACAATTTCTGCGGCGAGACCTGGAGCAAGAAGAGAGACAATCGAAACATACACAAACAGATTAAAACAGTTAGAAGAGATTACCAACCAGTTTAACGGGGTTGATAAGTCTTTTGCTATTCAGGCAGGTAGAGAGATTCGAGTAATGGTAGTTCCAGAACAGGTATCCGACGATGATATGGTACTTATGGCGAGAGATATTGCAAAACAGATTGAGTTTGAATTAGAATATCCGGGTCAGATTAAAGTAAATGTAATTCGTGAGTCACGAGTTACAGATTATGCAAAATAACAGAAATCGGACTGTTTTATAAAAATATGACCCTTGTCGAAAGACAAGGGTCATACTAGTTGGAGGCAAAATATGAGCGAACATTTTAAGCGTTTAAAAAGAGAATTGAAATTCAAAGGTGCAATTATAGACTTTTATCAAGACACAATGGAGATTGATGGCAATCGTACAGCAACTTGGGATTTTATTAACCATAAAGGTGCTGCGGCCGTCGTCCCGGTGACAAAAGAAGGCAAGATATTGATGGTAAGACAATATCGCAATGCGTTAGACCGCTATACATTAGAGATACCTGCAGGTGCACTGGATGCAGTAGATGAACCGGGAATTGCGTGTGCATCACGAGAATTGGAAGAAGAGACCGGCTTTCGAAGCGACAATCTGGAATGGTTGATTACACTTCGTACTACAGTTGCATTTTGCAATGAAAGAATTGAAGTGTTTGTAGCGAGAGACCTGATTCCGTCACACCAGCATTTGGACGAAGATGAGTTTATTGATTTGAAAGAATATACATTGGACGAACTGAAAGAAAAAATCTTCTCCGGTGAAATTGAAGATTCAAAAACCGTATCTGCATTGATGGCATATGCAGTGAAGTTTGGAAATGCACAATAACAATTTGAATACGAATAAAGGGATGATGAGAGAGAAGTTCCTTAATATATAAAAACACTACGGCATATAATGAAGTATCGAATCCGTTCTTGTTTCAGAAATGCTTTGGATATAAAGGCGGAAACTACTCAAAACAGAGGAGGAACATCTGTGAGATTACTTCAAATAAGAAAGCAGATTCTTGCTTTTTTTATGCCGGGGTTTTTATGTGGAATTTTGTATGCTAATTTTTTCTTAAAACAAGCTGTGGTGGAGACCAATCTTTTTAATCTTGAATTTTTGAAAAAGTATGCAGAAATGGATTCTTTTGGGAACGCATATTTTCTGTATATTATGCAGATTCGAATTGCTCCGTTTCTGCTTTTGATGTTGCTTGCATTTACGAAAATAAAGAAGATTTTGATGCCGGCAACGGTGATGTGGTGTGCGTTTTCCGGTGGAACGGTATTAACGATAGCAATTTTAAAAATGGGAATGAAAGGAATTTTACTTTGCATCGCATGCATGATACCACAGATTGTGTGCTATATCGGGGCATATCTTGTGCTTTTGATATATTGTGTGCAATATCCGAGGAACCAATGGAATCAATCCAAAACAATATTTGTGTTCACAATGATGTTTGTTGGGATATTGCTCGAAACTTATCTGACACCGACGATTGTGAAATTTTTCTTACGATTATAAAAACACGATACTCCTTAGCAGAAAATCTGTTGGGGTATCGTGTTTTTTATATTGGAAAGTGCTCTGATATATAAAAACGCTCTGCGGGGATGTTATCTTTCGTATTGATTACGAATGAACCAGCGGTGAATGAAAAATGCAGCGAAGACACAGACAAACAATTGACTGATGAGTAAGCCCCAGAGATAACCTTGAATTCCAAAGTGTGGAATTGCATAGAATACACCGGCGATTCGTATAAAAAGTCCGAGTGCGTTGATAAGAAAAGTCCAACCGGTTTTTCCAAGACCATTAATGATACTTAAAAATGCTGTGTTTACATATAAAAAAGGGCAGATCCACGAAAGGGTTACGATAAAATTACCGGCAGAAGTACTATGGAAAAGTAGTTGGCCGAGTGTGTGCCCGAACAATAGAAAGCACAAACAACAGAACAGACCAAGCGTAAAGCAAAAGGTTGTAACTTTTTTTATAATATAGGATAGTTCAGAATTATTTTGGGAGGCTTGTATTTCTGCGACCGTTGGCATCAGCATAATGGAAAGAGAACTGGTGATGGCAGTGGGAAAAAGAATACAGGGCAGTGCCATACCGTTTAATACGCCGTAAATTCGGAGAGCTTCGGAAGTAGAATATTGATATTGCCTGAGTTGTATGGGGATGGAAATGGATTCAATACTTTGCAGTAAATTAATGAGTACTCGGTTTGCAGTCAGTGGTATGGTCAGTGGGATAAGTTCACGTAAATGTTTCATGGTTCCTTTCCATTTATGAAACAGGGATTGGGGATTATAAGGGAAACTGTGGAAAATCTGGGCAGCATAAGCAGCGGCAAATAATTCTCCGATAACCAATCCACCTACAGCAATGGAAATGGATACGGTCTGTCCTTTTCGGATCAGAAAGAAGAAAAAGATGTAGACCGACAAAATACGGGCACTTTGTTCTATGAGTTGGGAAATAGCAGGAATTTTTGTGTCTTTTAACCCGTAACAATATCCGCAGATGCAACTGTGAATTGCACAGAAAGGAAATGCATAGGATAACATGATCAGCATTGTCTCACAGCGTGCATCCTGAAGAAGTGAAGCGGCGATAAAAGCAGCATTTTTTTGAATAAAAAAGGTACATAAGCAGGATAAGAGGAATGTGACGGCCAATCCGGATAAAAGAATTTCCTGAGCTTCCTGATGTTTTCCGAGAGCACGCTTGCGGGCAACACTTCGTGAGAGGGAAGTTTCCATGCCGGAAATGGCAAAGGAAATACAAAGTGCATAGACCGGAAAAATGAGCTGATAAAGTCCGACCCCTTCTTCGCCAAAAACGCGGCTTAAAAAGATACGGTAAAAGAATCCCATAAACCGACTTAAAAACCCGGTTAACGTTAAAATAAATGTTCCGAAAATGATAGATTTCTGTTTTGACATAGATAGTCCTAAACCTACATAGTGATCTGCGTTCAATAATCGACTATGATTTTAAAATCTTATTTTTATAGGATATTCGAGATGCTTCCTTGACAGAACAATAGAAAGGTGCTATTCTACCAATGTGAAATCCTAGTATAATAATAGGGATTGAAACACTAGGGAATAAAACACTAGGAAATAGACGCACAAAAGTCAGAAGGTGATAGGTTGAAATTATCTACAAAAGGAAGATACGGACTGCGTGCATTGATTGACCTGGCACAGTATAGTGAAAAAGAACCGGTTTCGATTACAAGTATTTCAGACAGACAGGGGATTTCTGAACGATATCTGGAACAACTTATGGCGAAACTGAAGAAAGCCGGGCTTGTGAAAAGTATTCGCGGAGCCGGTGGCGGTTATATACTGGAGAGAGACATGCATGAGATCTCTGTGGGAGATGTACTTCGGGCATTGGAAGGAAGTCTGGACCCAGTGGAGTGTTCGGGACTCAGTGAAGAGGAAGGATGCTCGGCTGCAGAGAGTTGTGTGACAAAGTATGTGTGGCAGAAGATCAATGATAGTATCAATCAGACAGTTGATGGGATTATGTTAGATCAGCTTGTCGAAGAAAGCAGAAAAAAGTGCTGTTATGCAGGAGCGGGTCAGTCCGAGACATGTAAAAATTAAGATAAAAAGCAAGAATATAAAACTGACGGAGGAAAAAACAATGAGTAAGTTAATTTATTTGGATAATGCAGCAACAACAAAGACTGCACCAGAGGTTGTAGAGGCGATGCTTCCATATTTTACAGAGCATTTTGGTAATCCATCCAGTGTATATGGATTTGCGGCAGCTAACAAAGAAGTAATCACAAAACAGAGAGAGACGATTGCCAATGCATTAGGTGCAAAAACAAATGAGATTTATTTTACAGCAGGTGGATCAGAATCTGATAACTGGGCACTGAAAGCAACATTTGAAGCATATGGCAAAAAAGGAAAACATATCATCACAAGTAAGATCGAGCATCATGCAATTTTGCATACATGCGAATATCTTGAGAAACAAGGATGTGAAGTAACATATCTTGATGTAGATGAGAATGGTGTAGTTGATCTGGAACAGTTGAAAGCAGCAATCCGTCCGGATACAATTCTGATTTCTGTTATGTTTGCAAATAATGAGATCGGTACAATTCAGCCAATCAAAGAGATTGGAGAGATTGCACATGAACATGGAATTTTGTTCCACACAGATGCAGTACAGGCATTCGGACAGGTTCCAATCAATGTGGATGAATGCCATATCGATATGCTCAGTGCAAGCGGACACAAATTAAACGGACCAAAAGGAATTGGATTCCTTTATATTAGAACAGGTGTGAAAATCCGTTCCTTCGTACATGGTGGAGCGCAGGAAAGAAAGCGTCGTGCCGGTACAGAGAACGTTCCTGGAATCGTCGGAATCGGAACAGCAACAGCTCGTGCCGTACGCACAATGGAAGAACGTACAGCTAAAGAAACAGAGATGAGAGATTATCTGATTTCAAGAATTGAAAAAGAAATTCCATATTGCCGTCTCAACGGAGACAGAACAAGACGTTTGCCGAACAATGTAAACTTCAGTTTCCAGTTTGTAGAAGGTGAATCACTTCTGATCATGCTTGATATGAAAGGAATCTGTGCATCCAGTGGATCTGCTTGTACATCAGGATCTCTGGATCCGTCACATGTACTGTTGGCAATCGGACTGCCTCATGAAATCGCACATGGTTCTCTTCGAATGACATTGAATGAAGAAGTGACAAAAGAAGATATCGACTATGTAGTGGATAATCTGAAAGCGATTGTGGAGAACTTGAGAAGTATGTCTCCGTTATATGAAGATTTTGTTAAAAAACAGAACAAAAATAAATAAGACAATCAATGAAATGCTTTGAAAGCAAGAATAGAATTAGAATAAACAGAAGAAAACAGGAGGATTAATCATATGTATTCAGAGAAAGTTATGGATCATTTTCAGCATCCAAGAAATGTAGGAGAGATTGAGAACGCAAGCGGAGTAGGAACGGTAGGTAATGCAAAATGTGGAGATATCATGAGAATTTATCTTGATATCGACGAGAACCAGATCATTCGTGATGTGAAATTCAAAACATTCGGATGCGGAGCGGCAGTTGCAACAAGCAGTATGGCAACAGAGCTTGTAAAAGGAAAAAATATTCAGGAAGCAATGCAGATTACAAATAAAGCGGTTATGGAAGCACTCGATGGACTTCCACCGGTAAAAGTACACTGTTCACTGCTTGCAGAAGAAGCAATTCATGCAGCATTGTGGGATTATGCACAGAAACATGATATCAAGATTGAAGGATTGGAGAAACCAAAATCTGATATTCACGAAGGTGAAGAAGAGGAAGAAGAGGAATATTAATGAGCACAGTAGTAGTAGGAATGTCCGGAGGCGTAGACTCTTCTGTTGCAGCATATTTGTTGAAAAAACAGGGATATGATGTAGTGGGAGTGACGATGCAGATCTGGCAGGACGAAGAACAGGCTATACAGGAAGAAAACGGTGGCTGCTGCGGATTGAGTGCAGTGGATGATGCGCGTCGCGTGGCAGCAAACTTAGGCATTCCGTATTATGTAATGAACTTCAAACAGGAGTTCAAAGAACATGTGATTGATTATTTTGTCGATGAATATCTTCAGGGCAGAACTCCAAATCCATGTATTGCGTGTAACCGCTATGTGAAATGGGAGTCATTATTGACAAGAAGTCTCTCAATTGGAGCAGATTATATTGCAACAGGACATTATGCCAGAATCGAACAGCTTGAGAATGGCAGATATGCCATCAGACGTTCCGCTACGATGGCGAAAGACCAGACTTATGCGCTCTATAATCTGACACAGGAGCAGTTGAAGAGAACCCTCATGCCGGTAGGTGAATATTCGAAGGATGAAATCCGTGCAATTGCGGAAAAAATCGGCCTTCTTGTAGCAAATAAACCGGATAGTCAGGATATCTGTTTCGTGCCGGACGGAGATTATGCCTCTTATATAGAAGAAAATGCCGGAGTGGAGATTCCACAAGGAAACTTTGTTACGTTAGATGGCAAAGTGTTAGGAAAGCATAAGGGGATTATTCACTATACGGTAGGACAGAGAAAAGGGCTTGGCCTTTCACTTGGGTATCCGGCATTTGTGCTGGAGATCCGGCCGGAGACGAATGAAGTTGTAATAGGAACTCACGCAGATTCAATGACAACGACTCTTCGCGCAAACAAAGTGAATTTTATGTCAGTCGAGGATCTGACAGAGCCAAAACGAGTATTTGCAAAAATCAGATATAATCATAAGGGGGCATGGTGTGTTGTGGAGAAAACAGGAGACGATGAGATCACCTGTACTTTTGAAGAACCACAGCGTGCCGTAACACCGGGACAGGCAGTTGTATTATACGATGGAGAATACGTACTTGGAGGCGGAACGATTTTATGATGTTGAGTGACAGCCATATGCACACGGCATTTTCTACAGACAGTGATACACCAGTTGAGAAGATGATAGAGGGTGCAATTGCAAAAGGATTGAAATCCATTTGCTTTACGGATCATTTTGATAAAGATTTCCCATTTTACGAAGAATTCGGGGAAGGCGCATTTCAGTTTGATCCGGAGAAATATATGCGGACGATGCAACGATTTCAAAAAGAATATGAAGATCGGATCCATATCCGGATTGGAATAGAAATCGGATTGCAGACACATTTGCAGGAGTTTTATGAAAATCTGACATCAGCTTATCCGTTTGATTTTGTGATTGGGTCTGTGCATCTTGTGGATGGAAAAGATCCATACTATAGAGAAGGTTTCTCAGGTGTGTCAGATAAAGAACTATATAGAAGAGGATTTGAGAATACACTGGAAAATCTACAGCATGTGACAGCATTTGACGTGCTGGGACATCTGGATTATGTAGTTCGATATGGAACTTACAAAGAAAAAGAGTATTCTCAGACAGAATTTGCGGAGATTATTGACGAAATATTAAAAAAAGTCATCGAGCTCGGCAAAGGAATTGAATTAAATACCGCAGGCTGGAAGTATGGGCTTCCATTCTGCAATCCGCGCCCGGATGTGATCAAACGGTATCGGGAGCTGGGAGGCGAGATCATAACGATCGGTGCAGACGGACACAAGCCGGAGCACATTGCGTATGATTTCGGCAAGGTGAGTGATGTTTTAAAGAACTGTGGGTTTAAATATTACACAGAATTTGAGGGAAGAAAACCTTTTTTTAAACAACTTCCATAAAAAACAAACAAAATGGATTTAGTACTTGAATTTTTGTTCTTGTTTTAGTACAATAATCTCAGTTGATGAATCTTTAACAAAGTTTTGTTAAATGAATCTCACCATGATAGACTGTATTACAGTTAACAATTTATAACTTTAGGAGGAATTAATCATGGCAGTAAAAGTAGCGATTAATGGTTTTGGACGTATTGGACGTCTTGCATTCAGACAGATGTTCGGAGCAGAGGGATTTGAAATTGTAGCAATCAACGATTTGACATCTCCAAGCATGCTTGCTCACCTGTTGAAATATGATTCAACACAGGGAAGATATGCACTGGCTGATAAAGTAGAGGCAGGAGAAGACTCTATCACAGTTGACGGAAAAGAGATCAAAATTTACGCAAAAGCTAACGCAGCTGAACTTCCATGGGGAGAGATTGGTGTTGACGTTGTTCTGGAGTGTACAGGATTCTACACATCTAAAGCAAAAGCTCAGGCTCATATCGATGCAGGTGCTAAACACGTTATTATCTCTGCACCAGCAGGAAATGACCTTCCTACAATCGTTTACAATGTAAACCACGAGCAGCTTACAAAAGATGACACAATCATCTCAGCAGCTTCTTGTACAACAAACTGCTTAGCTCCAATGGCTAAAGCACTGAACGACCTTGCAGAGATTCAGTCTGGTATCATGTGCACAATCCACGCTTACACAGGAGATCAGATGACACTTGACGGACCACAGAGAAAAGGTGATCTTAGAAGATCTCGTGCAGCAGCAGTTAATATCGTACCTAACAGCACAGGTGCAGCAAAAGCAATCGGTCTGGTTATCCCAGAATTGAACGGAAAACTGATTGGTTCTGCTCAGCGTGTTCCTACTCCAACAGGATCAACAACAATCCTGACAGCAGTAGTAAAAGGTGAAGTTACAGTTGACCAGATCAACGAGGCTATGAAAGCAGCTTCTAACGAATCATTCGGATACAACACAGATCAGATCGTATCTAGCGATATCGTAGGAATGAAATTTGGTTCTCTGTTCGATGCTACACAGACAATGGCTCTTCCAACAGGTGATGGAAATACAGAGGTTCAGGTTGTATCTTGGTATGACAATGAGAACTCTTACACAAGCCAGATGGTAAGAACAATCAAACATTTCGGAACATTACTGTAATCCGAAATCGGGAATATGAAACGGATGTATATCCGGGAATAGACTCACAAAGGGTCCGGTCTCATTGGGCCGGATCCTTTTTAGGTTTATAGAAGAGTTTTCTATAGATTTAAAATGCTTTATAAAAAAGGAGATTATAACCATGCTTAACAAAAAATCAGTAGATGATATCAATGTAAAAGGCAAAAGAGTTCTTGTAAGATGTGACTTCAACGTACCATTGATCGATGGAAAGATTACAGATGAGAACCGTCTTGTAGCTGCTCTTCCAACAATCAAAAAATTAGTTGCAGATGGAGGAAAGATCATTCTTTGTTCTCACCTTGGTAAACCAAAGGGAGAGCCAAAACCGGAATTATCACTTGCTCCAGTAGCAGTTCGTTTATCTGAATTACTTGGACAGGAAGTAAAATTTGCTGCAGATCCAGAAGTAGTAGGACCAAACGCAAAAGCAGCAGTAGAAGCAATGAACGATGGAGATATCATCCTTCTTGAGAATACTCGTTACAGAGCTGAAGAGACAAAGAACGGAGAGGCATTCAGCAAAGACCTTGCATCTCTGTGTGATGTATTCGTAAACGATGCATTCGGAACAGCTCATAGAGCACACTGCTCTAACGTTGGTGTAACACAGTTCGTTGATACAGCAGTTGTTGGATACTTAATGCAGAAAGAGATTGATTTCCTTGGCAATGCAGTAAACAATCCAGAGAGACCATTCGTAGCAATTCTTGGTGGATCTAAAGTTTCAAGCAAAATCTCTGTAATCGAGAACCTGCTTGATAAAGTAGATACATTGATCATCGGTGGTGGAATGTGCTTCACATTCAGCAAAGCTCAGGGTGGAAAAGTTGGTAATTCCCTTCTGGAAGAGGATTACTGCCAGTATGCACTCGATATGATTAAAAAAGCTGAAGAAAAAGGTGTAAAACTTCTTCTTCCGGTAGATGCAATCATTGCAGATGAATTCTCTAATGATGCAAATACAAAAGTCGTTCCTATGGGAGAGATTCCAGAAGGATGGATGGGACTGGATGTTGGTCCTGAAACAGCAAAATTATACGCTGACGCTGTAAAAGATGCGAAGACAGTTGTATGGAACGGACCAATGGGATGCTTTGAGATGCCAAAATTCGCAACAGGTACAGAGACAGTAGCAAAAGCACTTGCTGATACAGATGCAGTAACAATCATCGGTGGTGGAGATTCTGCAGCAGCAGTTAACCAGCTTGGATATGGTGACAAGATGACACATATCTCAACAGGTGGTGGAGCTTCACTGGAATTCCTTGAAGGAAAAGAATTACCGGGTGTTGCAGCAGCAAACGATCGTTAATTAGCAGTTGATTACAGAATAGTTGTAAACAGTAATGTTAATTGATATAGTAAATAGATGAGGAGGCCAATTAAAATGGCAAGAAAGAAAATTGTAGCAGGAAACTGGAAAATGAACAAAACTCCAAGCGAGGCAGTAGCACTTGTAGAAGAGTTAAAACCATTAGTAGCTAACGAAGAAGTGGATGTAGTATTTTGTGTACCGGCAATCGATATCGTTCCTGTTGTAGAAGCAACAAAAGGAACAAACATCCAGGTTGGTGCTGAGAACATGTATTTTGAAGAGAGCGGAGCTTATACAGGAGAGATTTCTCCAGCTATGCTCGTAGATGCAGGAGTAAAATATGTAGTTCTTGGACATTCTGAGAGAAGAGACTACTTCGGTGAGACAAACGAAGATGTTAACAAAAAAGTCCTCAAAGCATTTGAGCATGGTCTTACACCAATCATGTGCTGTGGAGAAACTCTTGAGCAGAGAGAACAGGGCGTTACAATGGACTTCATCCGTCAGCAGGTGAAAGTTGGATTCCAGAACGTAACAGCAGATCAGGCGAAAGAAGCAGTTATCGCTTACGAGCCAATCTGGGCTATCGGAACAGGAAAAACAGCTACAACAGAGCAGGCTGAAGAAGTTTGTGCAGGAATTCGTGCTTGCATCGCTGAAGTATATGATGAAGCTACAGCAGAAGCAATCCGTATCCAGTACGGCGGATCTGTAAATGCAGGTAATGCAGCAGAGTTGTTCGCTCAGGCAGACATCGATGGAGGTCTTGTTGGAGGAGCATCCCTCAAAGCTGACTTTGGAAAAATCGTAAACTACAAATAATTCTAAAGTTTTGTTGTGGGGAGTCGAACAGGCTCCCCACAATGTATGTAGAAAGGAAACTTATACAATGAGTAAAAAACCAACCGTATTGATGATCCTTGATGGATATGGATTGAATGACACTGAAAAAGGAAATGCAGTTGCCGAAGGAAAAACTCCGGTTATGGATAAACTGATGGCAGAGTGCCCATTTGTAAAAGGATATGCAAGTGGAATGGCTGTAGGACTTCCGGATGGACAGATGGGTAACTCAGAAGTTGGACATTTGAACATGGGAGCAGGAAGAATCGTATATCAGGATCTTACAAAGATTACAAAAGCAATTCAGGACGGAGATTTCTTCGAGAATAAAGCACTTCTTGCAGCTTGCGAGAATGTGAAGAAGAATGACTCTGCTCTGCATTTGATGGGACTGATGTCTGATGGTGGAGTACACAGCCACATTGAACATGTATTTGGACTTCTGGAGCTTGCAAAGAAACAGGGTATCGAGAAAGTATATGTACACTGCTTCTTAGACGGACGTGATACACCGCCGGCATCTGGTAAAGAATATGTAGAGCAGTTGGAAGCAAAAATGCAGGAAATCGGTGTCGGAGCAGTTGCAAGTGTATCAGGACGTTATTATGCAATGGATCGTGACAATCGTTGGGATCGTGTAGAAAAAGCTTACAATGCAATCGTAAAAGGTGAGGGTGAGACTGCAGAATCTGCTACAGCAGGAATTCAGGCATCTTATGACAATGAAGTAACAGACGAGTTTGTTCTTCCGACCGTAATTGTGAAAGATGGTGCACCACTCGCAACAATCAAAGAGAACGATTCCGTTATCTTCTTTAACTTCCGTCCTGACAGAGCAAGAGAGATTACAAGAACTCTTTGTGATGATGAATTTACAGGATTCGAAAGAGGAGCAAGAGTAAAAACAACATTTGTATGCTTTACAGAGTATGATGTTACAATTGAGAACAAACAGGTTGCGTTTGTAAAAGATGAGATTACAAATACATTCGGTGAATTCCTTGCAAAGAATGGTCTGAAACAGGCTCGTATTGCAGAGACAGAGAAATACGCACACGTAACATTCTTCTTCAATGGCGGAGTGGAAGAGCCAAACGAAGGAGAGGACAGAATCCTTGTAAAATCACCTAAGGTTGCAACATATGATCTGAAACCAGAGATGAGCGCATATGAAGTATGCGACAAATTGGTAGATGCAATCAAATCTGACAAATACGATGTGATTATCATCAACTTTGCAAACCCGGATATGGTTGGACATACTGGTGTGGAAGATGCTGCGATTAAAGCAATTGAAGCGGTTGATGAGTGCGTTGGAAGAACAGTAGAAGCAATCAAAGAAGTGGATGGACAGATGTTTATCTGTGCAGACCATGGTAATGCGGAACAGTTGATCGATGAGGAGACTGGAGAGCCATTTACAGCTCATACAACAAATCCGGTTCCATTTATTCTTGTTAATGCTGATCCGGCATATAAATTAAGAGAAGGTGGATGCCTGGCAGATATCGCTCCTACATTGATTGAGATGATGGGAATGGAACAGCCTGCTGAGATGACAGGTAAGTCATTGCTTGTAAAATAATAGCGATTTTAGATTTGGCACAGAATTTATTCTGTGTCAAATTTTTATATAACAGGAAAGTGCATACTTTCCTGTTATATAAAAACGCTCTGCGAGGATGCATAGCGACTCAAACAGGTACATCGAATCTATTTGTCGTATGCTTGGCAACAAAAAAACAGTAGAATCACAATTTAACGTAGATTCTACTGCTTATTTATTGTCTCTATTTTGTTGTTCTTCCATGATAATTATCTTCTGTTTGTTAAACCAGAAAAATTACCATTCATAGCAGCCAATCCATTTACGATTGTCTCGCTGTTCTCTGAAAAATATTTTTTGATTGAAACGATCAATTTATCTACTGCTTCTTCCTGAAATTTTAAAAATTCTTTTGCGTCTACTGGTGATAATGCTAATTCAAACATATTTATTCTCCTTATCTTTTCTATCTATCATTTATTTTCTTTAATTTCTTTCCTTGCTACGAGTATTATAATAGCATCCGCTTGAGCAATTGTTTAGATAAATTTTTGCACAAAAATTAGGTCGTTATTGACATATGGAAAGATATGGATGCAATAAAACAAAAGGAAATGCAGATATATAAGGTGAATATTATCATAGCATACGAGAAATATAATCGATACTTCCGAGGAAAACCAGAATCATTCCGCAAAGGGAGTCTGCCAAAGTTTCGTTTACATTTCGTATATAGTGTTTTCCAAGAATATTTCCGACAAATAAAAATAAAATAGAAGAAAGGAAGGTAAATACAATAGCGGGAGTGGGAAAAATTCCGGTAATGCTTGCACTGATTCCAATCCCTAAGTTGTTGAGAGACAGAGAAAGCCCAAGAATAAAACAGGTTTGAAAAGAGAGCGCGGAAATATTGCGTGAAGTTGGCAAATGAAAGAAGGAAAAACATTTGCAGGAAGAAAATAAGTGGGATAGGAATCGGATTATAATTGGCTTAAAGAGGTAATAAAATCCAAGTATAATCAAAAAGAGATTGCCTAAAAGTTGTAAGGTTTCCGAAGAAAAATAAAGAGAAATCTGCTGACCGAGTAATAAAGCGCAAATTGTGCCTAATGTTGTGATCATACTGAGAAAAAGATTTTGTGGCGTGGAAATAGCAACTTGCTTGATTCCATAGGATAAGCTGATGATAAAACTGTCAATATTTATGGAGAATGCAAACAGAAGAGCAGGAATGAAATTCATAAGACCTCCGGTAAGGTATGTTGAAACATACAGTTAAGTCAATCTTTTCTATTAGTATATTCAGCTTAATGTAGGACGTTCTGGAATTGTTTTAATACACCCCAAGTATTTTTAACAAAAGCAAAAACAGTACCAGTAAAATACTAGGACGTACAATCTTTGCTCCGTTTTTCATAACCATTCCAGCCCCGATGTAACCTCCAATCATATTGCAAATGGCAGCGGCGATTCCAAGAGGAAGAAGCACTTGCCCATTTGACAAGAATATGATCAAAGAGGTGATATTGGTTGTGAGGTTGATGACTTTTGCCTGAGCATTTGCTGTTTTAATACTGAGTTTTGCAAACACAGTAAAAGCAATGATTAAAAAGGTACCGGTTCCAGGACCGTAAAATCCATCATATATTCCGATGATGAAAGCGGCGATGGTAGCGGTGAGATAAGTACGTCGATCAAGTGTAATGGTGTCATTTTCGCTATCATGAAACAGCTTTTTATTTAATACAAAGAAGGCTGCAACAGGAAGTACGATAATAAGTACATGCATCATAATCTTTTCCGGAACGATCAGGGAAATATGTGCACCGATGGAAGAACCAATGATTGCCATAATAACGGCTGGAACTGCCAACTTGAAATTAACCAGTCCGTTCTTAATAAAACGGGCAGTTGCGAGTGTAGTTCCGCAGGTTGATGAAAGTTTGTTGGTTGCAATTGCAACGTGGGTAGGAAGTCCTGCAATCAGATAGGCCGGAAGTGAGATCAGACCGCCACCGCCTCCGATGGCATCGACCAGTCCGGCAAGAAATAAAAACGGACAAACAATCAGAAACATAGAAAGTGTCGGTTCAATTGTAGTAATGGTATTCATGAAAATTCTCCTTGTAGTAAATGTAATTCAGTGTCATAATCTGAATAGATAAATGTTTACAAGCATATTGTAAACATTGCTTAACACCGAATGATCAATGAATCATAATCGGTGATAAGCAACTCAAAGTATAGCATAAAGAAGGACAGCGTGTAAATATGGATACAAAGGATATCAGAAGCTTTCGGCTCGTCTATGAAGAGCGGAGCATCAATCGGGCTGCAAAACAGCTCTTTATTACACCGCAGGGATTGAGTCGAATCATTCACAAACTGGAAGAAGAGTTGCAGATTGTATTATTTGAACGGACAAAGGGCGGGATGGTACCTACGGAATGTGGGGATTATTTTTATGCACAGAGTCAGGAGTTACTATATCAATTAGAGGACATGAAGTATCATCTGCAGAAAATGAATAGCAGACAGCGAAAAATAAAAATCGGATTCGCGTGTGGTGTATTGAATCTTGTATCACTAAAAAAGTTAAATGCGATCCAAAGTGAGATGCCGGATGTGTCTGTGCAGTGGGAAGAACTGGAGAATCAGGAAGTAGCAGAACAGGTAAACAGGGGATTGTTAGATATCGGATTTATTATCGGAACAATTCCGGGGAATGAGGTCGAAAGTTGTGTCGTATACGAAGGCAAAATGAATGTCCTGGTATATCCGGGGCATCCGTTTTATGAGAAAGAAAGGCTAAGCATAGAAGAATTGAAAGAACAGCCGTTGATTTCATTGAATCAAAAGTATTTCAGTTATCATAGTTTTATGCAGCGGTGTGGTGATTTTGGATTTGTGCCGAATATCATTATCAATACAATGGAAAGCCAGCTCATTTATCGTTTCTGTAATGAGAAATTGGGACTCGGGATTGATGCGGATATTCATAAGGCGGACCGGTTATATCCGGATATTCGAAGAATTGAATTGCAGGATGCCATACCATGGAAGGTATTTATGATATATCGGAAGAATGAACAGGGCAGATCCTTAGTGGACCGATTAGCACAGATTATGTAAAAAGGGCAAAATAGTGGTATCAACATTTTATTGACAGGTATTCCGTTTCTATTGATAGGAACGGATACCTGTTTTTTGATATCATAGGATTAACAAAAAAATCTGTTTGGAAAAGCACAAGGAGGAAAAGTATGAAACGAAAATTTCCACATTTATCCAGTACGATTACGATCGGGAGAGTAACCTTCCGCAATCGTATGTTTTCTGCACCGATGGGTGGAACCGATATTACAAATGATGGATGTATCGGACCGAAATCTACGGCATTTTACGAGTTGAGAGGAAAAGGCGGAGCTGCAGCAGTTACAGTAAGTGAATGTATGGTACATCCGAAAACAGATGGTTCACATGCATATCATCTGGATACTACGATTTTAAACTCGTTGGCAGCAGCAACCTATACGGCGGATGCAATTCACAGACATGGAGCAGTGCCGAGCCTGGAATTATCACATTCCGGTATGTATGCAGGAACATATATGACAGATAAAACGAAACAGCATGAGATGCATCAGTGGGGCGCATGTGATACAGTTCGTGCGGACGGAGTCAAAGTAAAAGCATTGCCAGAAAAGATGATTCAGGAAATTGTCGAAGCTTACGGTCAGACAGCGGCACTTGCCAAACGTGCCGGATTTGGAATGATTATGATTCATGGTGGTCATGGATGGCTGTTGAACCAGTTCTTGTCACCATATTTTAATAAACGTACAGACAAATATGGTGGAAGTCTCGAGAACAGATGTCGTCTTGCAAAAGAAGTGCTGCAATCAGTACGTGAAGCGGTGGGACCGGGATTCCCGATCGAATTTCGTATGAGTGGTTCAGAGCTGTTTGAAGGCGGATATCACTGCTGACGATGACCCTCATGCCATGAAG
>DAVZKO010000003.1:0-59315 GCA_052272205.1 Schaedlerella sp.
CTTGGGGCAAGTACCTTTTCTTCATATAATAAAGCCAAAGGAAGGAGAGGATTTGATATGAGTAACAGCTTAGCGGCAGTACATCCGGAATTGGTTGCCGAGTGGTCGGAAAAGAATTTGCCACTGACACCGGACAGCATAACTTTCGGCTCGAATAAAAAGGTATGGTGGAAAGGTGCTTGCGGTCACGAATGGCAGACAAGCGTTAAGGCTCGTTCCAATGGAGAAAAATGCCCGATATGTTCCGGTGCAAGAGTGATTGCAGGGATTAACGATTTGGCGACATTAGAGCCGCTACTGGAAAAGCAGTGGTCGAAAAAGAATAAGATAAAACCGACAGAGGTTTCTATTGGTTCTCATAAGAAAGTGATTTGGAGATGTGAGAAAGGACACGAGTGGGAAGCTGCCGTTAAGAGCAGAACAATAAATAAAACAGGTTGCCCGTATTGCTCCCATAATAAAGTGTTGGCAGGATTTAATGACCTTGCAACGCTTCTGCCGGATATAGCAGCCGAGTGGTCGGACAGAAATTATCCGTTACTTCCAACTCAGGTTACGGTCTTTGCCAATCGTAAGGCTTGGTGGAAGTGTAAGGATTGCGGTAGAGAATGGAACACCCTTATTTCTACCCGTTCCGGTGGCAGTAAATGCCCGTATTGCAGTGGGTACATATTCCTGAAAGGGTCTAACGATTTGCAGACAACACATCCTGAAATTGCATTGGAGTGGTCAGAAAAGAACTTGCCATTGAATCCTGATGAAATAAATGCAAAGTCGAGGAAAAATGTCTGGTGGAGATGCAGTAAATGCGGTAACGAGTGGAAATCAGTTATCAATGCCCGTGTGAGAGGTACGGTATGCCCCGTTTGTGCGGAGAGAGAAGTCCTTGCCGGATATAATGATTTGGCGACAACGGACAGTCAGCTTCTCAGCGAATGGGATTATGAACAGAATAAATTGAAACCGACACAAGTATCACGAACTTCAGCAAAGAGAGCGTGGTGGAAGTGCAGGCACGGTCATTCGTGGAGTATGAAGATCAGTGAACGGACAATCCTCGGAAAAGGTTGCAGGATATGTGAACAGGAGTATTTATCAGTATTTCCGGCTTTTGCACTCAGTTATTATTCACATATGAAAGGGTTGAAAATCGAACTCGGCTCAGACAGTGTTTTAGGGATACCGATTGATACATATATTCCATCTGAACAGGTGGCGATTGAAGTGAATGTTGGCTCAGAAGATATGGAAATCCTAAAAGAACATCTATGTCAGCAAAGAAAAATCAAGCGGATCAAGTTGTCTATGAAAACAAATGAAACAGAAATCGCTTATGCACAGCGTATCAAAACAACCTTTCAAAGCGTACATATATTTATTACTTCCGATACGGAAGAAGATGTCAGGACAATCAGAAACGTATATGAGAACTGGAGGAACAGCCAATGAGGGAAAAGAAATATCATATTTACTTAACAACCGAAGAACAGAGAAGAGTTATTCAGTCACTTATTCGGCTGAAAAATGAACTTCTCGAACAAGGCAGATATACTGACGCAGTGGATGATGTTCTCTGTAAGGTGTTATCAGCTAAAAAGAAGCATATTTTTTTCATCTAACGTCACATATTGCCCAGAATATAAGAGGACCGCCTACACCGAAAGTGCAAGCGGTCTTTTTGAGGGGATATGATATCTTATCTATCTTTGCAGTCGAGTAGACTAAGACCTCTCAATCTTAGCCTCTCACAGATCCGTACGTGCGGCTTTCCCGCATACGGCTCCTCATAGTAACATTCGCTTCAATATAAACAATAGTACGTTTTAGGTTTTGCTAACGGGTAATACTTGAGCATTTCCACAAATCCATTCCATGTGTATGCCCGTCTACAACCTCTCCGATTCATGGCTTTGAATAGAAACTGTTGTACTCTATGCAGGAATGTTGTTATCTTCCGAAAATTCCATGTAACACCATAATACCGATAATCTTGGCCTACGGTTGATTGAAGACCATGTTTCTCCATTCAAATTAATTGTTGCAATATTTATAAATTCTTTCTGATTTACCAAAATGCATCACCTCTAAGAATATTGATTTGTCTCTATCTTTACCTCTAAATTATACACAGGATTTGAAGCTTTTTCTACTTATCTATTGTTCTAAAATATCTCTCAAAAAAATAATTTAAAAAATTTATTAAAAATAGGGTGTCAAAAGCCTGATCAATTCCAAATAAGTGAAGGGAGTAATTCCAATCAACAAAATGGAACGCTTTCCTTTGAAACTTAAAACTGAATATACAGGTCACTAAGACGTTAATTCTGATGATAGCTACCTTATCGGCTACGCCATAACTTTTGCGGTTGCAGAACAGCGAGAACTCCCGGTATAAGTGTCAGGTTGCCCCTGGCATGGCGATGACAGTCAGAAAGATAATGATACTTCTCTAAGGAGCTGGCGGAGTACCCGGCAGAGGTTAGAATCCTATGATACAGATCAGCAGTCTGTTTCTTAGTGACTTCCCATGAGCGATACGCTCGGCAAGGGATGTTGAGAACAAATGTTGCCACGACCGTTTAGGAAATGAAACGGTCAGGTACATAGTCATTCTATAATGGCTATGAATTTTCAGGAAAGGAGGACGCAAGAAGTGTCAAACTGCAAAACGATTGCCATCTGCAATCAGAAAGGCGGAGTTGGAAAGACCACCACTTCGGTCAATCTCGGAATCGGTCTTGCAATGCAGGGAAAGAAAGTATTACTTGTTGATGCAGATCCACAGGGAGATTTAACGACTTGTCTGGGGTGGCAGGATACGGACAGTCTGGGTATCACGCTTGCAACGAAATTAACAGATGTGATGAATGAAACGATGAATGACCCGATGGCTGGTATCCTGCACCATGATGAAGGAGTTGATCTTATTCCAGCAAACCTTGAGCTTTCAGCAATGGAGTATAACCTGATGAATGCCATGAGCAGGGAAACCACGATGAAAAATTACTTGAATCAGATAAAAGACAGGTATGATTTTGTCGTGATTGACTGTATGCCATCGCTTAGTATGGTAACACTCAATGCTCTTTCGGCGGCAGATAGTGTGATTATTCCGGTTCAAGCTCAATATCTGCCAGCAAAAGGAATGACGCAGCTCGTGCAGACTATTTCAAGGGTAAAGAAGTATATCAATCCGAATATTAAGATTGATGGAATACTTCTAACTCTGGTAGACAGCCGGACCAATCTTGCTAAAAGTACGGTGGAAGCTCTGAGGGAAAACTTTGGGAATCATATTAAGATGTACCGGACATCTATCCCAATCGGAGTAAAAGCCGCAGAAGCTTCTTCAAAAGGCAAGAGCATTTATGGTTATGAGCCACGCAGTACGGTGTCAAAGGCTTACACCGCATTTACGAAGGAGGTGTTAGCAGATGGCAGGAAGAAAGAGCGACTTCACGCTCACGAAGCTCGATGATCTATTTACCACACAGGCTCAGAGAGAGGAAGAAAAACTTTCCAAAATCCGGGATATTCCAGTGGAGCTGATTGACGATTTTCCAGAGCATCCTTTTAAAGTCAGGGATGATGAAGATATGTTACAGCTTATAGAGAGTATCAGGGACAGAGGGGTTATTACTCCGGCAACGGTCAGGCAGAAGGAAGATGGTAGATACGAACTTATATCTGGTCACAGAAGAAAACGAGCCTGTGAACTGGCGGGTTTTCAAACACTTCGATGTGAAGTGGTGGATTTGAGCAGAGATGAAGCCACAATTTTGATGGTGGAGAGTAATTTTCAGAGGTCACAGATACTACCTTCTGAAAAAGCCTTTGCGTACAAAATGCGTTTGGATGCCATGAAAAGACAGGGACAACGAACAGATTTAACTTGTGACCCACTGGGGCACAAGTTGGAGGGGACAAAATCAGTAATGCTTTTAGCCGATAAATCCGACGATAGTAAAACGCAAATTCAGCGTTATGTTCGCCTTACTAACCTTGTCCCTGAACTGCTTGAATTTGTTGACCAGGGGCGAATCAAAATGCGTCCGGCAGTGGAATTGTCGTATCTTGACGAGGATTGCCAGCGAGATGTTGTTGATGAGATTGATATGAATGACGCAACACCGTCACACGATCAGACCATTCGTATGCGAAAGTTTTTTGAGGAAGGGAAACTCACAACTGAAGTTATTCAGGCAATCATGTCGGAGGAGAAGCCAAACCAGAAAGAAAAGATAACGCTGAGTATGGACCGGGTAGAGAAGTTTATTCCGAAAAGTATCAAGATTAGCCAGAGGGAGGACTTTATCTGCAAGGCATTGGAGCATTACAACAAGTATTTAAGGCAGAGGGCAGACCGTGACAGCAGATAATGCTTATCGTTCCCCCTTCTCACACTCTACCCCCTATAACCTACCGTTTACCTGCTGAAAATATATATTCTATCTCCATATTTATAACTATCTCACAAAGTTATGGTTATCTATAAGAACCAGTCGCACAGTTGGAAAAGTGCAGGAGGTTCTGGTACGATAAGAATTTAGCTTTCTTCTTCGGTAGGTATTGGAAGAACAACAGGGATAAATATGCAATAAAAATTGGACGCACTGTGGATAACCGGTGCGTTCGTTTCGTTTAAGGAGGAAAAACGAATGGCAAAATTAAAAATCAAGAGGGCTGTGTCGTTTGTGATGGCAACAGTTCTCAGCCTTACTGCCTTTATGGGCATAGGAGCGAATACTGCATTTGCCACAGCTGGGGAAAAGACCAACGTGTATATGGTCGATTTTCCACGTGATGGCGATGCGAATTACGATGGTGTATGGGGACACAATAACCTGACACTAAAAAATGGATGGCATACAGGCAGTGCCACGCATACTAACCTGAAGGCAATTGGTTCTTTTTCAGGTAATGTTGGCTATTGTATTGAACCAGGTGTGCATCTGAGTATGGGGCAGTCTATGACCCAGTATGATGAAAACTATTTCAATAACATTCAGGCAAATGGCGTTATTTCCGGAGATGAGATCAGACAGTATATCGGTCGAATCTTACAGTACGGTTATCGTGGAACGATTTCCACAAGCTGGCGTTCACAGAATGAAGCTGCCGCAAACAGTATCGCCCATGCCTATGCGACACAGCTTTTGATCTGGGAAACCATCGTCGGAGAACGTGACGCAAACTTTAATCACAAAGCAGCGAGTGGTTACAGCAATGTCAAAGATGTGGTCAATGCCGTACACCCACTTCGAAGTAAGATTTTCAGCTACTATGACTCAATGGTAGCGAGCATTCAGAAACATACGATCGTGCCGAGTTTCTGTAACCGTTCCGCCGGTTCAGCAAAAACACTGGAACTGGAGTGGGACGGAAGCAAATACACAACGACACTGACAGATGCGAATAACGTACTCTCTAATTACAGCTTCAGTGCAAATATCAGTGGGGTATCCTTTTCCACAAATGGGAATAAGCTGACAGTATCTATGGAGAAAGCACCAAGCGATGCCTTTACGATCACTGCCAGCAAGAAAAACTCTGTCCGCAGAGGTGTGGTTGTGTGGTCCGAGGGGAAACATGGTACAGGTTCCAGTGTGCAGGACGTTGTTTCCTATGCACAGGAAGTTGGAGATCCGGTCAGTGGCTATGTGAAGATGAAGGTCAGCTATGGTTCATGCCAGATCGTCAAGACCAGTGAGGACGGAAAGGTAGACGGTATCAACTTCACGATTTCCGGCAATGGTATCAACCAGACAGTAACGACAGCGAATGGCGGTAAGTTCCAGCTTGATAATCTGATGCCGGGTGTCTATACCGTAACAGAACAGTCCATTGACAAATATGTGCCACAAGAAACACATAGAGTTACCGTTGTTGCAGGACAGGTGGCAACTGTAAACTTTAACAATGTTCTGAAAAGGGGCGACCTTCAGGTTGTGAAATCCTCAGAAGATAACCTTGTTGAGGGTGTGAAATTCCATCTTTATGGTACTTCCCTTGCAGGCATCGCAGTTGATCAGTATGCAGTGACAGACGCAAACGGAGTAGCAACTTTCAAAGATGTGCTGATCAGCGGAAGTGAACCGTATACCGTAGAAGAAGTAGATACAGAGGTACGCTATGTTGTACCGGAGAATCAGACAGCACCTATTCAGTGGAAGTCTGTGACAAAGCGTGATTTCAGTAACATTTTGAAGAAATTTACAGTCACTGTTACAAAGAGTGACAAGGAAGAAGGCACAGCACAGGGAGATGCTACACTTGCAGGTGCGGTTTATGGTATCTACAAAGGCGAAACACTGGTAGATAAATATGTGACAGATGCTAACGGGCAGTTTACAACAAAAGAATATATCTGCGATACCGATTGGACAGTCAGAGAGATCACACCGTCTGAAGGATATTTGCTTGATAAGACGATTCACAAAGTTGGAGCAGACCCGAAACTCTATGAAGTGGAACACAATCTGACTGCCAATGATGTAACTGAACAGGTCATGAAAGGAAATATCGCTATCATCAAGCATACTGATGATGGAGAAACCAAGATTGAAACACCGGAAAAGGGTGCAGAGTTTGAAGTTTATCTGAAATCTTCAGGAAGTTATGACGCAGCTGAAGAAGATGAGAGAGATACACTCGTATGCGATGAGAATGGATTTGCTCAGTCAAAAGATATGCCATATGGCGTTTATTCCGTCCATCAGACAAAAGGATGGGAAGGCAGAGAACTGATGAGTGATTTTGATGTGTTTATTTCTAAAAATGGACAGACATATCGTTACCTCATCAACAATGCAAATTTTGAAAGCTTTATCAAAGTAGTCAAAAAGGATGTGGAAACAGGTAAAACCATTCCGTATGCAGGTGCAGGATTTCAGATTTACGATCCATCAGGAAATAAGGTAACTATGACATTTACTTATCCGACACCGACAACCATCGACACTTTCTATACAGATGCAGATGGTCAGCTTGTAACACCGGAGAAACTGGAGTATGGCAAGGGATATTCTCTTGTTGAGGTTCAGGCTCCTTATGGTTATGTGCTTGACAGTACACCGGTATCATTTGATGTGACAGAAGAAGATGCAACACAGGAGGGCACGATTAAATTGGTTAAGGTTGAGAAGCCTAACATGGCTCAGAAGGGTACGATTTCTGTGGAAAAAACAGGAGAGGTATTCTTTGGCGTGAACGTATCCGGCGAGGAAGACAAAGATGTGATCTATCAGCCGGTATATAAAGTGAAAGGTCTTGCAGGAGCAACCTATGAAATCACAGCAGACGAAGACGTGGTAACACCGGATGGAACACTCCGCTACCACAAAGGCGATGTTGTGGATATGATTACAACAGATGAAGATGGCACTGCAAAAAGCAAGGAGCTTTATTTGGGGAATTATACTGTAACAGAAACAAAAGCACCGGAAGGCATGGTCATCAATAAAGTTGGACATCAGGTAGAACTCACTTATGCCGGACAGGATGTTGCAGTGACAGAAACTGCTACAAGCTTCTATAACGAAAGACAGAAAGTAAAGATTTCCTTTGAAAAAGTGCTTGAACAGGATGAAACATTCGGAATCGGCAAGAATGATGAACTGAAAAATGTCAGTTTCGGACTTTATGCGAAAGAGGACATTGTATCAGAAAGCGGTACGGTAATTCCAGCAGACGGACTGATTGAAATCATCGGACTTACTGAGGACGGTACAGCGGCAGTAGCGACAGACCTTCCGTTTGGCAGCTACTATATCAAGGAGATGGCAACGGATGGACATTATATCCTGAGTGATGAACAGTATGCTTTCACATTTGATTATGCCGGACAGGATACCGAAACAGTTGAGATTAAAGTCAATGACGGGAAACCGATAGAAAACAAATTGATCTATGGTTCCGTATCCGGTAAGAAAGTGGATGAAAACGGAGAAGCGCTTGCAGGTGCAGTAATCGGAATTTTTAAAGCAGATGAAACAGAATTTACAGAAGAACATGCTTTTATGACTGTGAAATCCGGAGAAGATGGCAGCTTCGCATTTAAGGAAGTGCCATATGGCAATTGGATTGTCAAAGAAATCGAAGCACCGGAAGGATTTGTCCTTGATGGAACAACTCATGTGGTCACTATTGATCAGAATGAGCAGGTCATTGAAATGGAAATCACAAATGAATATATCCATGGCAATATCCGACTTACAAAGGTGGATGCAGATTATCCGGATAATAAGCTGACAGGAGCCACTTTTGAAGTCTACAAAGATGTCAATGGCGACGGAAAACTGGATGACAAAGATGAGCTTGTTGGAAATCTGGAAGAAACTTCTGTCGGTATTTATGAAATGCAGGAGCTGCTTTATGGAAAATATCTTGTAAAAGAGACAAAAGCACCGGAGGGATTTGTGCTTGATGAGGGTGTTTATTCCGTATCCATTACTGATGATGAAAAGACTTATGACGTGGAAAATAAAGCAGGTGTTGGCTTCATCAATCAGGCGATGAAAGGTAATCTGAAGATTAAAAAGACATCTTCTGACAGTAAAGTAGAAGGTTTCACATTCCGTATCACAGGTGTTAATGGTTATGACAGCACATTTACAACTGACAAGAACGGAGAAATCTTTGTGGACGGACTTCGTATCGGAGAATACACCGTTTCTGAGGTCAGTGACAATGTATCTGCCGGATATATCTTACCAGCCGATAAGAAGATTACTGTGCAGGCAGACTCAACAGTAGAGATAGAAATGCACAATGAACTTCGTGATACACCAAAAACAGGCGATGACAGCAGAACCGGTCTTTGGATGGTGCTCGCAGGTCTTTCCGCAGCGGGAATTGCGGCAACAGTCATTGCTTCCAAGAGAAAGAAGAAAAAGGAGGGCAATGAATAATGGACGCAAAGACAATCGTAGCAGTTGTATTGGTCGCCTTTATCATTGGCGGCTTTCTTTTCTTACAGAAGAAAAACAGAAAAAATAAATAACTTGAAGCAGGGGCGGAACAATCCGCCCTTTGCGTTTGAGCAAGGAGGTCAAAATGAACCAGTTAGAGAAGATTGAGGACAGAGTTTTCTCTGTTCTTGAGTCAAATACACAGTCCCGCAGTGACGACATGGTGCTTTATCTTCTTGTCTGCAACAGTTATTCCAACAATGAAAATCCGATAGGAAAGATGCCTTTTGAAGTGGTCATGAAACATTATAGAGAATTGAAATTGCCACATTTTGAAAGCGTAAGAAGAACAAGACAGAAGATACAGGCAACGCATCCAGAGTTAGGGTGTCTGCCTGAATATCGAAGGAGCAGGAAGAAAATGCAGAAGTTATATACCGATTACGCAAGAAAGTAGCGAGGAGGATGGACCATGAAAGATAAATCAGCATTTCAGCAGAAGATAAAACTTCTGACCAAACTTTTCGATTTTGGCTGTAATACGGAAAAGAAGTTACAACAGCTCGACATGGAAAGTATTTTGAAAATCCCAGGGATTACGATACCGGATATGGCATTGATCCTTGAATTTCAGAAAGAAACCAAAGCCAATAAGCTATTTTCTTATTTGGGAGGTGGTGCTGATGAACAGCAGACTTCGCAGTAATGATACCAGCCGATCAGAAGATACAGAAATGACAGGAGGTGCAAGGTAAGTGGCAAGAAAATATAATCTGATCTCGGAACTTTATGACCGGACTTGCAAAACGGTGGTTGCGAATCCGCAGAACTGGCAGAACTTTTTGCAGTCTGCCTGCCGGAATTATAAGCTGCGGTATGATGAGCAGTTGCTGATATATGCACAGCGTCCTGACGCTACTGCGGTACTTGAGATCGAGCGTTGGAACAGAAATTTTGGTCGATGGGTAAATCGTGGAGCGAGAGGTATTGCAGTTTTTGCTGATGAGAACCGAAAGACACAGAGATTAACTCATTACTTTGATATTTCCGATACGCATGAGGGAAGGTATTCCCGTCCGGTTCCACTTTGGGATATGCAGGAGGAATATACAGAAGAAGTCATTGAAACGCTGGAAAATACGTTTGGACAACTGACTTACAAAAGTGTTCTTTCGGACGCAGTCATGAGTGCTGCACAGAATGCCGCAGAAGATAATCTCCCGGATTATTTGCAGGATTTGCTTTATGTTGCGGATAACAGTTTCCTTTCAGGACTGGACGAGGGTATGATTACCACCATCTATAAAAAACTTGTGACAAACAGTGTGGCATATATGATGATGACACGACTGGGAATCAATGTGGGCGAATATTTTGAAGCGGAAGATTTCAGAGATGTCACAAACTTTAATACGCAGGAAACGCTAAATGCTCTCGGTTTTGCTACAAGTGATATTGCAGAGATGGGACTTTCGGAAATATCAAAAACCATTCGAACACTCAGCCGGAACAATCGCATCATTGAAGCGGATAGAAAATATGAATACAATAGGGATGAAAATACAACCGAAAGGAGCGGTAAGAATGAACGAGATCACATACACGATGGTCGGAGATTACAACCTTCCAGATCTGATCTTGCCAGAACAGCCGGAGCCGGTGGTGGGCAAATGGTCACAAATGAGGAGAACATTTCTCAAGGAACAGCACAGAGTCCAGTATTACAATCTCCTGACGAAAGGAATCCTGACAAAGCATTTGTCGGAAGTACAGCAGAGGGCGAGCGAACTGGAGGAAACACTGGTGCGGGAGATGGCAGCCAGGGAGGGACTGACCGAACAGATGAAAGCAGACGACATGATGAACTGGGTTCGGCTGATGAACAACATCAGGAACTCGGCTCAGGAGATCGTGAAAGCACAGGTCATTTACGTTTAGAGTATTATGACCGAAGCCATGAAGATAAGGGTCTTCCTTTCTTTGGCAGTGATAAAGATATTAACGAGATACTCAGGACAACACCACATTTATCAGCATCTCTTGAAGAAATCAAAGATTTTTATGAGAGAACACCGGATAATGTAGAACAGACGGAGTTTATCAAGAGTATTTTTAATCATGACTATACGGAGCTGACTTTAGAAGATGGAAGGACTGTTGGATACAAGACATTTCAGAATGTATTGCATCTTTGGGAAGGCCATTATGAGAGCAGAACGAAGCAGAGTTATTATGACTGGGGTGTGATTGCAAGGCACTTTGAAGCAATGCGACTGCTCGGAGAATTAAATGATAGAATCAAACCGTTACCGTCAATGGATGGGCAGCTAAGTTTTATTTTAGACGGACAGGCAGAGGCAGAAAAAACCTCTGCCTTTTCTTTTTCACAGGAGATTATAGATACTGTTCTTACTCGTGGTAGTGGTATCTCTAATGGAAAAATGCGGATTTATGAGCAGTTTGAAAAGAGTTTATCTGCAAAAGAAAATGTTACGTTTCTGAAAAATGAATATGGCTGGGGAGGTTCTTCCCCGGTTATTATCGGCACAGGCATTCAGGAATTGCATGATGGAAAAGGTATCAATCTTTCAAGAGGGTATGGCGAAGATGCCGAGAAAATGACGATCAAATGGACGCAGGTAGAAAAGCGTATTGGGGAACTGATACGGATGGACAGATATTTAAATCCAAAGGAAAAAGAGTATTATCCTAAGTGGCTGGAAGAACAGGAAGTCAGACGGGCGGAATTGGAGGAGAAAAGAAAGAATCGTCAAATCCTTTCGACTGCCCCAAAGGAAACACCAGAACAGATAGCAGAGGAGGTTTCAGCAGAACAGTATGAGTATCATTTGGGCGATACTGTATATATTGGAGCTTCCGAATATGAAATTTTATCTTTTGATGATGAGAGAGTCATGCTGTATGATATGGAAATGCCATTGTTTAATAAGGAATTTAACCGTACAGAATTTGATGAGAAAGTGCGGGAAAATCCGATGAATGACCATCTGAAAGTGCCAGATCAGAATACGGTGCCATTAGAAATGTTGGCACAGGCAAAGGAAATCATCAATGAGTTTTGTCAGAATGAATATGGATCGAATGCAGATTTTAGCAACCTGCAGGAAGTCGGTGTTGCGTTTACGACAATCACAGATGATGAGATACCGATACAGGTAAATGCCAATCTTGTAGATTTCAGTATAGATCAATATCTTGATGGAAAGTTGATTGAAAGCACAAAATATGGCTCGATGGAGGAGATGATTGAGTCTGCACTTGTGTATCTGGACTTTGATGATTTGACTTCTATTACGGATGAACAGCTTGAGAATGTGTTGGAAGCAAAGACAGATAAAGAGCTGGAACCAATCAAACCGCAGTGGGAGAAGAAAAGGAGCAAAGTCAGAAGCTTTGACCTGCACCCGGATATTCCGCTTGCAGAGAGAAATATGTTTGACCTTAGAAATCATCCGGTCGAACCAGCCGGAAAAAAGGAACGCTTTCACAGAAATATGGAAGCAATCAGGGTGCTAAAAGAGTGTGAAGCTGAGAACCGCTTTGCTACACCTGCCGAACAGATTATCTTGTCGAAATATGTTGGTTGGGGTGGTTTGTCCGAAGCATTTGATGAGCATAATTCAGCGTGGGCAGATGAGTTTTTGGAACTTCGCATGGCACTTTCGCCTGACGAATATGCCGCAGCAAGAGAAAGCACACTGACAGCTTTTTATACACCACCTGAAGTAACAACTGCCATCTATAAGGCAATGGAGCAGATGGGATTTAAGGAAGGTAATCTGTTGGAACCGTCCTGTGGCATTGGTAACTTTATTGGTATGCTGCCGGAGTCAATGGCAAACACAAAGATTTATGGTGTTGAGTTGGATACGATTTCGGCAGGAATAGCACAGCAGTTATACCAGAAATCTTCTATCGCAGCACAGGGATTTGAGGAAATCAATGTACCGGACAGCTTCTTTGATGGCGTTGTCGGAAATGTGCCTTTTGGAGATTTTAAGGTGCTTGATAAGCGATATGATAAATATAACTTCCTGATCCACGATTATTTTTTTGCCAAATCTTTGGATAAGTTACGCCCCGGTGGTGTGATGGCTCTTGTGACCAGTAAGGGAACAATGGATAAAGCAAACTCATCGGTCAGAAAATATATCGCACAGAGAGCAGACCTTTTGGGAGCAATCAGGCTTCCCAATAATACGTTTAAAGATAATGCCGGTACAGAAGTGGTATCGGATATTTTGTTCTTACAAAAGCGGGACAGGCTCATTGACATTGAACCAGACTGGGTGCAGCTTCGCAGAAACGATGACGGTTTTACGATGAACGCATACTTTGTGCAGCATCCCGAAATGATACTCGGAGAGTTGAAAATGGTCAGTGGTCGCTTTGGAGAAGAAGCAACCTGCGTACCATTTGAAAATGCTGACCTGTCAGAACTATTATCTGAAGCAGTGGCAAATATCCATGGAGAAGTCAGAGATTATGAAGTAGGTAACGAGCTGGAGGAAGAAGATAGATCTATTCCCGCCAATCCGGAGGTAAGAAACTTTTCTTATACAGTGGAGGAAGATAAAATTTATTTCAGAGAAAATTCCCGCATGAATCCAGTGGAAGCATCAGCAACCGCAGAAAACCGTATTAAAGGGCTGATTGCAGTTCGTGATTGTGTCCGTACTCTGATCGAGTTCCAGACAGAAGGGTATCCAGATGAAGATATCCGAGCAGAACAGACTAGACTCAATACACTTTATGATAATTACACGAAGAAATATGGACTGATCAACAGCAGGGCAAATATCTCTGTATTTAGTGATGACAGTTCGTTTGCATTGTTGTCTGCGTTGGAAGTCATTAATGAGAATGGAGAACTGGAACGCAAGGCGGATATGTTTTTTAAGCGGACCATCCAGCCACACAAACCAGTGACGAAGGTGGACACTGCCAGTGAAGCACTTGCTGTTTCGATGGGAGAAAAAGCCGGGATTGACATGGAATATATGCAGGAACTCTCAGGAAAATCAGAAGAAACACTTTATCAGGATTTGAAAGGTGTGATCTTTTTAAATCCGCTTTATGGCTATGGAAATGTTGTAGAGCCAAAGTATTTAATGGCAGACGAATATCTTTCCGGTAATGTGCGGGAGAAACTGGCATTAGCAAAGAGAACCGTCACGCTTTATCCGGAAGATTATAAAATCAATGTGGAAGCATTGGAAAAGGTACAGCCGAAAGACCTGACTGCCAGTGAAATATCTGTCAGAATAGGTGCAACATGGGTGCCAGCGGAAATCTATCAGCAGTTTATGTTTGAATTTTTAAGTACACCGAATTATGCTCAGTGGAGGATAAAAGTCCACTACTCCCCTTACACTGGAGGATGGAATATCGAGGAGAAATCTTATGACCGGGGCAATGTCAAAGCACACAGCACCTATGGTACTGGACGTATCAATGCGTATAAGATTATCGAGGAAACATTGAATCTGAAAGATGTCCGTATCTTTGATTATATTGAAGATGATGAGGGCAAACGAAAAGCGGTTCTGAATAAAAAGGAGACAGCCATTGCACAGGCAAAGCAGGAATTGATCAAGCAGGGATTTCAGGATTGGGTATGGGCAGATCCCGAACGTAGGGAGAGGCTTACAAGGCTGTATAATGAAAAATTCAACAGTATCCGACCAAGAGAATATGATGGAAGCCATATCATTTTCAGTGGGATGAATCCTGAAATCACACTCAGGGAACATCAGAGAAATGCAGTCGCACATATTTTATATGGTGGGAATACGCTGCTCGCACACGCAGTTGGGGCAGGCAAAACTTTTGAAATGGTGGCAGCTTCGCAGGAATTAAAAAGGCTCGGACTCTGTAATAAGGCTCTATTTGTGGTGCCTAATCATTTGACAGAACAGTGGGCGGCAGAGTATTTACAGCTTTATCCATCAGCAAATATTCTTGTAGCAACCAAGAAAGATTTTGAAACCAAGAACCGAAAAAGGTTCTGCGGACGTATTGCAACAGGCGATTATGATGCAGTAATTATCGGGCATAGTCAGTTCGAGAAGATACCAATGTCGATTGAACGACAAAAAGCGATATTGGAACAGCAGATTGAGGAACTGACGAATGGCATTGCTGAATTAAAAGCGAACAGGGGAGAAAGATTCTCCATCAAACAGCTTGAAAGATCAAGAAAAGCAGTGACGCAGAAGCTTGCAAAATTGAATGACCAGAGCAGAAAGGATGATGTTGTTACCTTTGAAGAACTAGGTGTAGACAGACTGTTTATTGATGAAAGTCATTATTATAAGAACCTTTTTCTTTATACAAAAATGAGAAATGTGGGCGGAATTGCCCAGACGGAAGCACAGAAATCTTCGGATCTTTTTATGAAGTGCCGCTATCTGGATGAGATTACCGGTGGAAGGGGAACGGTGTTTGCAACTGGGACGCCAATTTCAAATAGCATGGTAGAACTTTATACCATACAAAGATATTTGCAGTATAATACGCTTGTGAAAAATAACTTGCAACATTTTGACGCATGGGCATCTACCTTTGGAGAAACGGTCACAGCGATTGAGCTGACACCGGAGGGCTCCGGCTACCGAGCAAAGACACGATTTGCAAAGTTTTATAATCTGCCGGAATTGATGTCAATGTTTAAGGAAGTAGCAGACATTAAAACCGCAGATATGTTAAAGCTCCCAGTGCCGGAAGCAGAGTATCACAATGTATCGGTGGAACCTTCGGAAATGCAAAAGGATATGGTTGCTTCTCTTGCGGAGCGTGCAGAGAAAGTCCGAGGTGGAGGAGTGGACGCAAGTGTGGATAACATGCTGAAAATTACGAATGATGGTCGAAAACTTGCTTTAGATCAGCGAATGTTGAATGAGATGCTGCCAGATTTTGATGGCAGTAAAATCAATGCCTGTGTAGAGAATGTCTTCCGTATATGGGAAGAAACTAAAGATAAGAAATCTGCACAGCTTGTGTTCTGCGACCTCTCCATACCAAAGAATGACGGAACCTTTTCTGTCTATAACGACATCCGAAAGAAGTTGATCGAGCGAGGTGTCCCGGAGAGTGAAGTTCGATTTATCCATGAAGCAGATACGGATATGAAGAAGAAAGAACTCTTTCAGAAAGTCCGTAAAGGAGAGGTCAGAGTATTGATGGGTTCCACACAGAAGATGGGAGCCGGTACAAATGTGCAGGACAGACTTATTGCACTTCACGATGTAGATTGTCCATGGCGACCGTCAGATTTAGAGCAGCGTTCCGGTCGAATTATCCGTCAGGGAAATTCTAATCCCAAGGTGGAAATCTACCGCTATGTGACAAAGCAGACCTTTGACGCCTACCTCTATCAGCTTGTGGAGGGCAAACAGAAATTCGCAAGTCAGATCATGACGAGCAAATCTCCGGTCCGATCAGCAGAGGATATAGACGAAACCGCACTGTCTTATGCTGAGATTAAAATGCTTGCAACAGGAAATCCTTATATCAAGGAAAAGATGGATCTGGACATTCAGGTACAGAAATTAAAGCTTTTGAAATCCAATTTCTTATCTGAAAAATACAGTCTTGAGGACAAGATAATTAAATATTATCCGCAGCATATCGCTTCATTGGAAAACCGTATTGCCGGTCTGGAAAAAGATGTGGAAACTGCAAAACAGCACCCGAAACCTATGGATGACCGCTTTGTCGGTATGGAGGTTCAGGGTGCTTTTTATTCGGAAAAAGCAGATGCAGGAAAGGCGATCATTGAAGCCTGCAAGCAGATGAGCAGTCCAGATGCAATCCCTCTCGGCAAGTACCGTGGATTTGATCTGGAACTTTTCTTTGACTCAGTCAAGCGTACTTACTGTGTGACGGTTAAGGGAGAAACCAGTCGGAGTGTTGATTTGGGAGATGATGTTCATGGCAACATTACTCGTATTGACAATGGTGTGGAGCGTTTTGCGGAAAGTCTTGAAGTGGCAAGAAGTAGCCTTGAGGATACGAAGAATCAGTTTGAAATCGCACAGAAAGAAGTGGCAAAGCCATTTGTGCAGGAAGAAGAATTGAAGGTAAAACTGGCTCGGTTGGATGAGTTAAATATTCTGCTCAACATGGATAAAAAAGAAAATGAAATTGTCGGCAGCGAGCCTGATGAGGGCGAAATATCAGAAAAACAAAAGGAGAAAACATATGAAAGATAAGAAAAAAGCCATCCCTATTTATGATGTGTGCTTTAGGGAAGATAACAAAACGGAGAAACGATATGAAAGATATTTTAAACTATTTAATAGAAGAAAGAAGGTGCAATAATGGATTTTAAAACATTTTGTGATGATATAGAAAAAAATATTTTAGAGTATTTGCCAGAGCAGTATCAGAAAGCAGAGATCATGATTAAGCCTGTTTTGAAAAATAATTCATTAGTACTTCATGGACTGACAATACGAAATTCGGACGAAAAAATCGTGCCAACTATGTATATGGAACACTATTATGAAAAATATCAAGCAGGTCAGGAAATAGAAAATCTGATGGAAAACATAGCTGTAGATTATTTGGAACATTGTAACCCACAGATTGATTATCAAGTGGAACATATTATGGAACTTGATAATGTTAAAGACAAAATTATGCCGATTATTCTGAATGCAAAACATAACAAAGATATGGCAAAGATACGTCCATCAACAAGAATAGATGATTTGGCAGTATTCTATCAGATTGTTTTGGAGAAATCTGAATATAGTACAGCAAGTGTAGCGGTTTCAAATGATATGATGGAAAAATGGGGAATTTCAACTGAAGAACTCCACCATATATCAATTGAAAACAATGAAAAATATAATCCTGTACTGCTTACAGACATAGAATCAGTACTTTTCGGAACACCGGAGAATTATTTGGAAATAGAAGGTAAAACACCAAAAAGTCCGCTTCTTATGTTGTCTAATCAGACGAAATCTTATGGAGCGTCCGTTATTGCAAATCCGGCAGTACTTGAAAAAGTTGCAGATGCAGTTGGAGGAGATTATTATGTATTGCCATCATCTGTGCATGAGGTACTGATCTGTCCGAAAGAAATTGTAAAAGAAATGGGAATGACACCGAAAGAACTCGGCAAAATGGTCAGGGAAGTAAATCAGCAGGAAGTTAGCAGAGATGAGGTGCTTTCTGACCATGTTTATTCCTATGACAGAGAAAACAAAGTGTTGGAAACCGTGAAAGAATCCAAGCAACGAAATATGGATATGGAACGTTAGGAAGCAGGTGATCGCAGTGCCATATATTGCACCGGAAGTCGTAACTGAAGCGAAACGGATGGACTTGCTGACGTATCTTCGCACCTATGAACCGGGGCAGCTTGTCAGAGTCAGTGGCAACACTTACTGTACAAGAGAACATGACAGCCTGAAGATTTCCAACGGGAAATGGATGTGGTGGTCCAGAGGTATCGGGGGCAGAACTGCCCTTGATTATCTCATAAAGGTTAAGGAACTGAGCTTTATTGAAGCGGTGGAAACCATTATGGGAAATTGTGCTGTGACTGCTCTGGTGTATGAAACGGAGAGCCGAAGTTATGAAGAACAGCCGCTTCTTCTGCCGCAGAAAAGTCCAACCAGCGATGTCGTTACACAGTATCTTTTTGGGCGTGGCATTGATTATGAAATCATCAATGAATGTCTGGATAAAGAGCTGATCATTGAATCGCTGCCCTATCACAATGTTGTATTTATCGGCTATGACGATAAGAAAGAAGCAAAGTATGCAGCATATCGTGCGACCAATAAAAGCAGGATTATGGGCGACTGCACAGGAAGTAAAAAGCAATATTCCTTCCGACTGACAAATGAAAACAGTACAGAAGTGCATTTGTTTGAATGTGCCATTGACCTGTTATCTTTTGCAACTTTAGCAAAGATAGAGGGAGAGGACTGGCGAAAACTGAACCTTGTTTCCTTGTCAGGTGTGTATTCACCAAAGCAGGAAATGGAAAAATCAAAAGTGCCGGTTACACTTCAAAAACTGCTTGAGAAGAATCAGCAGATCAGCCGGATTGTGCTTCACTTAGATAATGATATTGCAGGAAGAAAAGCAACAAAAACATTAGAAATTTTATTGAAAGACAGATATGAAGTCGTTGATGAACCACCCAAAAGCGGAAAGGATTTCAACGACTTTCTTTGTATCCAGTTAGGAATTTTAAAGCAGAACGAAAGGAGTTTTGAGAGATGAATGAAAAAATAACAGTGCTTCTGGTAGAAGCGGGCAAGTATCCAAAACCGATTGAGATTGAAAATACGTTGGAAGCGATGCAGGAAGTTGTCGGTGGAGATATTGAAGAATATATGCCATTTGATGATGAAGTTGCCATTATCTGTAATGAGGAAGGAAAGATGAACGGATCAGAGCTTAACCGGGCAGTCTATTCCAAAGATAAGCAGATTTTGGATGTGATTGCGGGTAAGTTTTTTGTTGCCTATGCTCCGTTTGAGTCAGAAAGTTTCCTCAGTATGCCAAAAGATCTGATGAAAAAGTATGAGGATAAATTCAGGTATCCGGAGCGATTTTATAAAACCCCGGAAGGAATTGAGGCCAAGGCATATAAGCCAGTGGCAAAAGATATGGAGCGATAGAAAGTGAAAATATGGGGCACCCAAGGAGCGTGTATCATCTTAGCGAGCAGACCATTTATACTCCTACAGTCGTATAAACGGTAAAGGCTCGTTAGGGTGTGCCCCTAATACCCCTGTAAGAAAGGAACGATGATTTATGAGAGAGATAGCATTGATTGCCGGCGGCTTAATCGTTGGCGGATTAGTTGGAGTCACATGGATGTGTCTGCTTCAGGTCAATAAGAACAGACACTATATCATTCAGAGAAAGGAAGAACATGAAGATGAGTAAGAGAACAATTAAAAAACAATTTTGGTTATCTCGCAGTGAAGCTCAGGATTTACAGAAGAAAGCAAAAAAGGCGTGTCTTTCTGAAGCCGGGCTTATTCGTCTGCTTTTGAAAGGATATGAGCCGAGAGAAAAACCAGACGTAGATTTCTATGAAGCAATGAAGGAACTGTCTGCGATTGGAAATAACATCAATCAGCTTGCAGTGAAAGCAAATTCACTGGGGTTTGTTGACGCACCACAGCTTAAAAAGGAAGCAGAGCGTTGGCACAAATTTCAGGCAGATATGGAACGGACTTATCTCAGACCGGATAAGAGCGAACTGAAATGGCAGTAACCAAGTTATGGTCTGTGAAAAGCAATCTGAAACAGGTCATTGACTATGCCACTAATCCGGAAAAGACTGCGGCAGATGTTTATACGGAAGAACAGTATCAGGCATTGGCAGATGTCCTCAGTTATGCCAAAGATGAGGAGAAAACGGAACGGGAACTTTATGTTGATGGTATCAACTGTAATGTAGCGACCGCTCGTGATCAGTTCATAACGGTCAAAGAGCAGTATCAAAAAACAGATGGTATTCAAGCCTATCATGGATACCTGAGTTTTAAAGAACAGAATATTACCCCGGAGCTTGCACAGAAGATTGGGATGGAGTTTGCCAATGAAATATGGGGAAACCGTTTTCAGGTCGTTGTTACGACACATTTGAATACAACACATCTGCATTGCCACTTTGTTGTCAACGCCGTTTCTTTTGTGGATGGGAAAAGGCTGTGGGGAGAAGAAAAAGCATGGTTTAAATTCAGGACAGTGGCAGACCGTATCTGTGAGAAATATGGATTGTATTATAATCCGAAACCGAACCGCAGTAAGCAATCGTCTTATTACTATAGACAGGAGCAGGCGGGAATGCCAACTCGGTATACGATGGTGCGTGAAGCGATTGATGAAGCAATTGCACATAGTACGAACCTTAGAAGTTTTGATTATGCTCTGACACAGATGGGATATGAACATTCCCTTAGTGAAAGCCGGAAGTATTGGACAATCGTACCGAAAGGGTACACGAAACCAATCAGACTGAAAAATCTCGGAGAAGATTACACCGAAGAAGCTATCAAACGCAGGCTCATGGAAAATCAGAGAGTACGTATTGTGCCATTTGCAAAGCAGACAGTGGTTATCCGGCAGTACCGATTGCCGACAAGAGAACAGAAAATTAAAAAGGTGGGTGGACTGTATGGCTTGTATCTGCATTACTGCTACAAGCTCGGTTACCTGCCAAAGTATAAAAAACAAAATACGAAAAGGCTTCATTATCTCTTAAAAGAAGATTTATTGAAGCTTGATAAAATCACAGCAGAGACAAGGCTACTCGGACGGGAACATATTGTTACGGACGAGCAGCTTTTCTCATATAAAGCGTCATTGAAGGAACAGATTGAAATTCTGATTGACGATAGAGCGCACCTGCGAAAAATATCCAGAACAAAGATGAGTGATGATGAGCTATCGAAAGTCAAAGGACAGATTCTGTCTATCAGTGGCAAAATCAGGGAACTGAGGAGAGAGGTTTGGTTATGTGATGACATTGCCGAAAGGTCAAAAGTCATGGAACAGAATCTTGAAACTATCAGAGTCGAAGAAGAAAAACAGGAGAGAAAGGAGCAAAACCGATATGACAAACGGAGGTGACGCAGCAGAGCAGGTCGTCCGGTTATCACTGGAAGGATTTGAAGTTGCTGCAAGACTCACAGGATCAGCCGCTAAGAATGTTGCTATTCTTCTTGCTTCAGTATTAAAGCAGGAAGCAACGCAGGCGAATAAGACCAGAGGAAAAGCAAGGCTGACCAATATGATTAAATCTGGGAAAGAATTAAAAGTCTTTTCTATTCCAAACAAGGATTTGAAGAAGTTTACTGAACAGGCAAAACGATATGGTGTTCTTTATTGCGTCCTTAGAGATAAAAACACAAAGGGAGATAATGTTCCGATTGATATTATCGCCAGAGCAGAGGACGCTTCCAAAATTCAGCGTATCGTTGAAAGATTTGAACTCGGTAAAGTAGATAAAGCTGCAATCGTAACGGAATCCCAGAAAGCAGTGGAGAAGCGAGAAGCCTTGGAAAAAGAGAAACCGGTAAAATCTAAAAATGAGATTATTACGGAGGAGGCTGTACGAAAACCATTACAGAAAGAGGAAAATGCACAGGCAAACCCCTCCGTCGCCAAAACGGACAAAAACCCTCCGTTAAGGCAAAACTCAGAGCCGGAAGATATGCGAACTGATAAGGGTGTCGCTGTAAATGAGCAGAAGAAACCATCGGTTAAAGAGAAACTTGACCATTACAAAGCTCAGACAAAACAGGAAAAAGAAGCAGATCGTAAAGAACCGGAAGTTGCTCAGACAAAGCGTAAATCTGCACCAAAGCAGACGGTACACAAACAGCCGAAATCAAAGCAGAAGAAATCGAAAGAGAGGTAAGGGACATGACAAATGATTTTAAACCTGCGAAAGCAGGTGGGCAGGACACAAGACTTTCCAAAGAGGAGTATGCACAGAAAAAAAGAGCAGAGAAAGATGCAATCTATCAAATGGCAGATGAAACAGCAAGGGAGGTTATATCAAATCCTGAAAAATTCAAGTTATTTCTGGATACCCAGAGTCGAATTGACAGATATTCTGCGGTCAATGCACTGCTCATCTATAAACAATATCCACAGGCAGTTCAGCTTAAAGATTTTGATGACTGGAACAAAGATAATGTCAAAATCTTAAAAGGTACAAAGAGTATTTCTATTCTTGAACCGGTGGAATATGTCAAGAGAGATGGAACAACAGGCATTTCCTATAATGTGAAAAAAGTATTTGATATTTCACAGACCAATGGCAAACGACCACCAGCACCAACAGTCGATCGTGATCCAAAGCAGCTTATCACAACACTGCTTGACTCATCGCTGGTTAATGTGGAAGCAACCAATGAATTACCCTATCCGAATATGGCAGCCTTTTATAACAATGAGGAACAGACTTTGTATGTGAAGCGGGATGTGGGAGACAGCGTTGCAGTTGCACAGTGCGTAGCACAGGAACTGGGGCACGCACAGCTTTCCATCAACAGTGATACTTATAGTCGTTCCGATGTGGGATTTCAGGCAGTGTGTATCGGTTATATGCTCTGTAAGAAATATGGCATTGACACACAGAATTTTGCAATTAACCGTATTCCAGAAAAACTCGCAGCAAAAGAACCGAAGGACATTCGCTTTGAGCTGTCTAAGATGAGAAATGCAATGGCAGATATTCATTCCCGTGTTTCTGATGAACTTTACCGTAAGAAACAGGCTCGCTCGAAAGAGCAGGAAAGATAAAGAGGTACTGATATGACGAAAGAAGAGCTTTACCACATTGCATTGGATGATTATGAACATGGCATCGTCATCCGTTCTCTGAATGATGAGAAAACGGATTTGATGAATCAGGGAAAATCAACGGATGCTGTGGACGACCTGATTATCAAGATCGGGACTGCCCCAAAAAAGAAATTCAAAGTAATTTCCAAGGATCGATCTGATGCAGAGAGATAAGGAAAGACAGTCGGAGATTATTCTTTCCATCATCGGTATTATCCCGGTTGTATGGTTGGGATTATTGATCGCTCCGTCCGTAAAAGGCGGATTGTCGGAGGTATTCCCAAGCCTGATGAATGTATTCAACAACCCATTTCACATCGTACTTTGTGAGGACAGCGTAAAAACTGTCCTCGTTTTGCTGTTGTGCTATGGCATGGGTATCGGGATTTATTTTTCCACACAGAAGAATTACCGAAGGCGGGAAGAACATGGTTCAGCAAAATGGGGCAATGCAAAAACCGTAGATAAAAAATACAGACAATCTCCATTTTCAGATAACAAGCTGATGACACAGAGTGTTTGCATTGGCTTGAATGCAAAAAAGCACAGACGAAATCTGAACACACTGGTATGCGGTGGTTCTGGTGCAGGTAAGACAAGGTTTTACTGTAAGCCGAACCTCATGCAGTGCAATACCTCTTTTGTTATTCTAGATCCGAAAGGAGAAATTTTAAGAGATACTGGAAAGCTGCTTGAAAGAAAAGGATATGAGGTCAGGGTTCTTGACTTGATCTCTATGGAAAAGAGTCACTGCTATAACCCATTTGTATATCTTCAGAATGACAACGATGTGCAGAAACTTGTAACCAATTTATTTAAAAGCACCACACCAAAGGGAAGTCAGTCGCAGGACCCGTTTTGGGATACTTCGGCTTCCATGCTTCTGTTGGCGTTGGTGTTTTATTTGCATTATGAAGCACCGGAAGAAGAACAGAATTTTGCGATGGTCATGGAAATGCTCAGAGCCGGTTTGATTGAGGACGAAGAAGATACCAGACCTTCTCCCCTGGACGAACTGTTTGCAGAGCTTGAAATGACAAATCCAGACCATATTGCATTGAAATATTACCGTTCCTACCATTCCGGTTCAGCAAAGACACTGAAATCTATTCAGATCACGCTTGCTGCGAGGTTGGAAAAATTTAACCTTGAAAGTCTTGCTTCATTGACATCGGCAGACGAGCTTGACCTTCCATCTATGGGAGAAAAGAAAGTTGCCCTGTTTGCCCTTATTCCAGATAACGACTCCAGTTTTAATTTTCTGGTTTCGATTTTATATACACAGTTGTTTCAGCAGTTATTCTATGCTGCTGATCACATTCATGGCGGCTCGCTGCCTATTCCGGTGCATTTCCTGATGGACGAATTTGCGAACGTTTCCCTGCCGGATGACTTCGACAAGATACTTTCGGTTATGCGTTCTAGAGGGGTGTCGGTTAGTATCATTTTGCAGAATCTGGCACAGCTCAAAGCACTTTTTGAAAAGCAATGGGAAAGCATTGTGGGCAACTGCGATGAATTTTTATATCTCGGCGGTAATGAGCAATCCACACATAAGTATGTGTCGGAGCTGCTCGGCAAAGAAACCATCGACACGAACACTTATGGCAAGAGTTCCGGTCGAAGTGGTAACTATTCCACCAATTATCAGATCAGTGGGCGAGAACTGCTCACACCAGATGAAGTGCGGATGTTGGACAACCGATATGCGATTTTATTTATCCGAGGAGAACGTCCTGTTATGGATTTGAAATACGATATCTTGAAGCATCCGAATGTGGCATATACCGCAGATGGTAGAGAAAAGCCATATATGCATGGAGAAGTTACGATACCGCACTCATCTATTTCCGTTCTTGCGATTGATCCGGAAGATGTACCGGAAGGCAGTTACGGAGAAACCAATTACGAACTTCTGTCTGATGAGGACTTTGAAGTTGATACAAATTTCTAATTTACAGGAGGAAAACACAATGAGATTTTTTAAGAACATAGATAAGAAAGCAATGAAAGAAACATCTAAACTTCCAATGACCGGAAAGGTTAGAAAAGGTTACCGGGCATACTGTGCAGCGGTTCTGACAATGACGGTTGTACTTGGCACCGGGGTAACTGCTTTTGCGGCAAGTGACCCGATCACAGTAGTCAACAATCTGTCTGATTTTATCTTCGGACTCATTCGAGCAATCGGTATGATCTTGCTCGGCTTTGGTATTGGTCAGGTCGGACTTTCTCTGAAATCGCACGACCCGTCCCAGAGGGCAAATGGATTTCTTACTCTTGCCGGTGGTGTCATCATCACTTTTGCAAAAGAAATTCTGACTCTGATCGCAGGCTAAGAAACAACAGTTATCAGTGGGTGTACCCGTTTCGGCGGGTATACCTTTTATAAGGAGGTGCGAATGAATGAGCGATAACTGGGTAGTTCAAAACCTCGAAAACGCTCTTGAAACCTGGAACGATAAATTAAGCGAGATATGGCAGCTTTTGACTACCACTCCACAGAACTTTAAAGGCGGAAGTATCTGGAATATCATGGTCACGATCAACGGTGCAGTGCAGGCAATCGGACTTGCACTTCTTGTACTTTTCTTCGTCGTCGGTGTCGTCCGTACCTGTGGAAGTTTTACCGATGTGAAAAAGCCGGAGCATGCTCTGAAACTGTTTGTCAGATTTGCCATTGCAAAAGGTGTCATCACATACGGACTGGAACTAATGCTTGCTTTATTCAATATTGTTCAAGGTATCATATCAACCATTTTGACATCATCGGGATTTGGGACACCCGATCAAACGACACTGCCTGCTGAGATGGTAACGACCATTGAGGACTGTGGATTTTTTGAAAGCATACCGCTATGGGCAGTTACGCTGATTGGTGGACTTTTTATTACGGTGTTGTCATTCATTATGATCATGACGGTCTATGGCAGATTTTTCAAGTTGTATATGTACACTGCCATAGCACCGATACCACTTTCCACATTTGCCGGAGAACCGACACAGAATGTAGGCAAGAGTTTTATTAAAAGCTATTGTGCAGTTTTGCTTGAAGGTGCGGTTATTGTGCTTGCCTGCATTATCTTTTCGTTATTTGCGTCCAGTTCTCCAGTGGTCAATCCGGATGCGGCGGCAGTTACACAGGTGTGGTCTTATATCGGAGAGCTTATCTTTAACATGCTTGTTCTTGTCGGTGCAGTGAAGATGAGTGAACGTATTATCAGAGAAATGATGGGCTTATAATTCGGAGGTTTAAGAAAATGAAGAACAGAAACAGAACAGGTCGGCAGAAGTATTTCGCTGCTGACCGAAAATGCAAAAACTGCGTGTACAACGATGGCAGAAGAAAAGGAGAGCATATTTGTTTGATGGATACTTGCGTATTGCCTTTTGAAAATCGCTTGTATGGCAGGGAAAGGAGAAAATGATGGAAGTCAAAATTAACCGGGAAATACGAAATTACACAGAGTCAATGTTCTTTGGACTGTCGCTTCGGCAGTTCCTTTTTTCTGTCCTTGCATGTGGGATAGCAGTGGGACTGTATTTCATGCTGAAACCCTATTTGGGAACAGAAACGGTTTCATGGGTTTGCATCTTAGGTGCCGCACCATTTGCTGCGATTGGATTTGTGAAATACAACGGGATGACAGCAGAGAAATTTGTCTGGGCATGGTTTAAGTCTGAATTTCTTATGCCGAAGAAGTTGGTATTTCACTCCACCAACACCTATTACGAATTGCTGAAACCAAGCATTGAGCAGAAAACGAAGGAGGTTTTGAAAAATAATGATTAAGACACTCAATAATATTTTCAAACAGGATAAGGAAAAATTTGTTGTGCCAAAGGGTGTGCAGGACTGTATTCCGGTCATGGTTATCTATGATGACGGTCTCTTTAAAGTTGGAAAAGACAAATATTCCAAGAGTTTTAAATTCACAGATATTAACTATGCGGTGGCGAGCAGAGAGGATAAAGAGGGCATGTTCCTTGAATACTCTGAACTGCTCAATTCTCTGGATAGTGGAGCGACCACAAAAATCACGATCAATAACCGCAGGTTGAATCGTTTGGATTTTGAGAAAACCATTCTTATTCCGGAAACCGGAGACAGTCTTGATGAGTACCGTGAGGAATATAACAAGATGCTTCTTGAAAAGGCAACTGGGGCAAATTCAACTGTGCAGGATAAGTATGTGACAATCTCTATCAATAAAAAGAATGTAGACGACGCACGCACCTATTTTGCACGTGTGGGTGCTGATCTGATCTCCCATTTCAATCGCTTAGGCAGTAAATGTGTAGAAATGGAAACGGATGAGAAACTTCGGATTATTCATGATTTCTTCCGAGTGGGCGAGGAAAGTGCTTATTACTTTGACATCAAAGAAACCAGAAAGAAGGGACATGACTTTAAAGATTATATCTGCCCGGACTCTATGGAGTTTGAAAGTGATTACTTCAAAATCGGGAACCGCTTTGGCAGAGTCATTTTCTTGCGTGAGTATGCGTCTTATATTAAGGACTCAATGGTTGCAGAGCTTACGGATATGAACCGGAATCTGATGATGTCCATTGACATCGTGCCGGTTCCGACGGATGAAGCGGTAAGAGAAGCAGAGAACCGTCTGCTCGGTGTAGAAACAAATATAACAAACTGGCAGAGAAAGCAGAATCAGAATAATAATTTTTCTGCGACCGTTCCTTATGATATGGAACAACAGAAAAAAGAAATGAAGGAGTTCCTTGACGACCTGACAACTCGTGACCAGAGAATGATGTTTGCAGTGCTTACGATGGTGCATACAGCAGATACCAAAGAGCAACTTGATAATGATACGGAAGCACTGCTCACAACAGCAAGAAAACATCTGTGTCAGTTTGCGGTGCTGAAATATCAGCAGATGGACGGTCTGAATACCGTTATGCCTTATGGCACAAGAAAGATTGACTCTTTCAGAACACTTACAACAGAGAGCCTTGCAGTATTCATGCCTTTCAGAGTTCAGGATATTTATGATGAGAACGGTATTTATTATGGTCAGAATGTCATCAGTAAAAATATGATTATTGCTGACCGTAAGCAGCTTCTGAATGGTAATTCTTTTATCCTCGGTGTATCTGGTGGCGGTAAGTCGTTTGCTGCAAAGGGAGAGATTGAGAACATCATTCTTTCTTCTGATGCGGATGTGATTATCATTGATCCGGAGCGAGAGTATTCCCATCTTGTGAATGCACTCGGAGGGGAGATTATCAATATCTCTGCAACATCTCCGAATCACATCAATGCCATGGATATGAACAAAGATTATGGCGATGGAGCAAATCCGGTTATCTTAAAATCCGAGTTTATCATGTCCCTTTGCGAACAGCTTATCGGTGGCACGAACCTCGGAGCAAAGCAGAAATCTATCATCGACCGTTGTACTGCAAGTGTGTACCGCACATATCAGCAGAATGACTATACAGGTCCAATCCCTACTTTACAGGATTTTCGTGATGAACTTCTGAAACAGGACGAACCAGAAGCAAAGGAGATTGCACTGGCGATTGAGCTTTTTACGCATGGTTCCTTAAATACTTTTGCAAAGCAGACGAATGTGGACACACACAACCGCCTGATCTGTTATGACATTTTGGACCTCGGCAAGCAGCTTATGCCGATTGGTATGTTGGTTGTGTTGGACTCTATCCTGAACCGTATCACACAGAATCGTGCAAAGGGAAAACATACCTTTATCTTCATTGATGAGATTTATCTTCTGTTTCAGCATGAGTATTCTGCGAACTTCCTCTTTACACTCTGGAAGCGTGTCAGAAAATATGGTGCGTATGCGACAGGTATCACACAGAACGTCGATGACCTGCTTCAGAGCCATACTGCAAGAACAATGCTTGCAAACTCTGAATTTATTATCATGCTCAATCAGGCTTCTACTGACAGACTGGAACTTGCAAAACTTTTGAATATTTCCGACCTTCAGCTTTCCTATATCACAAATGTGGATGCAGGACATGGACTGATCAAGGTGGGAAGTTCACTTGTGCCATTTGCCAACAAGTTCCCGAAGAATACGAAACTCTATAAACTGATGACGACCAAACCGGGCGAAGTGTAAGGAGGATAACGAGATGGCTAAGATTTATTTCCGTGATAAGGCACACAAAGATTTTGTGATGGAAAATCTGAATAAATGCAGGAGAAACGACTGCTATCATCAGGCGTTCTTCTATGTGATGGGTATTTCGGAAGAAACGAGAATGAACATCGGGCAGATGTTTGATTTTAAGCATGACTGCATCATTCCGGAGGGAATGCATGGAGGATGGCAGACCAGTGGAACTGTGAAAGTCTGCAACCTTGCGTTTAATCTCTGGAATGGATTTGCAGAAGAAGGTAGGGAGAGGGACTGCACACCGGAAGAACTGTTTTGCTGTGGATATGCTCCGTACTTCATGGAGGGAATCAAACTGCGGTATCCGGAATATTGCAGAGATCTGACACCACCGAAAAGAAAGGATATGGAACGATAATGATGAAAAGAAAGCGATATGTGATAATTATTGCGGTGCTTGCAGCTATTTTTTCTGTAAGCACCTTTTTCCTGATTCGTCATCATATGGACTCCAAAAAGCAGGCAGAAATCTATGAAGAATTGATTGAAACTGTCGAGGATACAGATGAAACACAGGAAACAATGTTGTATTCTGAAGATCGGTCGTTTTTGCCGAACTATCAGGAGCTTTTTCTGCAAAACAATGATATGGTCGGTTGGATTAAGGTAGAAGATACCAAGATTAATTATCCGGTCATGCAGTCCAAGGAAGAACCGAACTTCTATCTGCGACATGGATTTGATAAGACATATACGATCTATGGATGCCCGTATGTGCAGGAAAACTGTGATGTAGATGCTCCATCGGACAATCTGATTATCTATGGACACCATATGAATGATCAGTCTATGTTTGCCGGACTGATGAAGTATCAGAGTAAGTCTTTTTGGAAAAATCATAAAACGGTGCAGTTTGATACGCTGACAGAAAAATCAGAATATGAAGTTGTAGCAGCTTTTAAGACGGTTGCTTATACAGATGGACAGGAGAGCTTTAAATATTATCATTTTGTCAACGCAGAAAATGAGGATGAGTTCAATGATTATATCAGCAAATGCAAAGAGCTGGCATTCTATGATACGGGTGTGAGTGCAGCATATGGCGATAAGCTTATCACACTTTCTACCTGTGAGTATTCTCATAAGAATGGAAGAATGGTCGTTGTTGCCAAAAAGGTAGTTGAGTAAGGAGGAATTCGCATTGTATGGGTAACTTGATAACCTTAGCAGCATTGTTCATTGCAAAAGTGACGGACAATGCACTAAGTACAACAAAAACAATATTGGTACAGAGAAGTCGGTGGATACTTGCAGGGATTGCAGTTATCATATCCGACTTTATTTATTTTTGGATCACAAAACGGGTGGTGTCTGCGGACAGTGAGATCGCAATCCTTGTGGTTGCATTTGCAGGCGGTGTCGGATGTTCTCTTGCGTGCTTCATCAATGAGAAACTGTCAAAAGACCGCATCTATGTGGATGTGATTATGTCGGATAACCTTGAAGAAATGAAGCATTTCAGAGACTTTCTGGCAAAGCACCATATCACAAATGTGGCGGTTGACAGTTATACGCTTGACTGGGACGCAAAGACAATCTCGATCACAGCCTACCCGGAAACAAAAGCAGAAAGTCGGCTGATCAATGATTATATCGCAGGAAGTTCCACGAAATTTAAGCGAGTGGTACAGCCGACTTAGAAAGGAGGTTCGGTGTGGCTGATATAAAAACAAGAGATACGGTCAAAGGAACGATTAAAACGTTGGATAAAGCAGCCGTTGCCGGTCAGAAGATGAAACAGGCATATATCGCCACAAAGGATAAAGCAGAGCGAACGGTCAATGCAAATGAAAATACTGCAGAAGAATATGCTGCGGATAAAGTGGAAGCCGGAATGGACGACATCTCACATAAGGTAGCTTATGTTTTGGATAAAGCTGGAAGAAAGGGTGTCAGGGATACAAAGGAAAATTTCCAGACAGCGAAAGAGAGTGTGCAGCATTTCAAACAGCAAAGAGCAGAACGTACCTTGAATGTACAAAAGACACAGTATCGTGCTTCGGCTGTTAGGAATGGGACGACTTCTGCTCCGACAACACAAACACAGACATCTTCAGCAATCCGTACACTGGAAAAGCCTGAAAAGATGGTCAAGCAGTCGGTTACTTCCACAGGAAAGAAAAATATTAAAATAGCAAGGAAAGAAACTGCGAAAACAACGCAGCGAGCGGTTAAGACTGCGGAGCATACTGCCAAAACAAGCATCAAGACCAATAGACAGGCGGCAAAGACTGTCCAGAAAACAGTACAGACCACAGCAAAAGCTTCTAAGAAAGCGGCAAACGCTGCAAAGGAAGCTACCAAACAAACTGTCCAGGTAACAAAAACAGCAGTCAAGGCAGTTGTTTCGACGGTTAAGGCAATCATTGCAGGAACAAAAGCACTCGTATCTGCGATTGCTGCAGGCGGTTGGATTGCAGTTGTGATTGTACTGGTGGTTGTTTTACTCGGAAGTGCAGTTGCCATGTTTGGGGGTGGAAGTGACAGCAATACTTATACTGCGGTTAGTGCAGAAGTCCAAGCTTATGAGCCAGTTATTCAAAAGTATGCTAAACAGTACGGTATTCCGGAATATGTGGAACTCATTAAGGCTGTTATGATGCAGGAAAGTGGCGGTCATGGACTGGACCCGATGCAGGCAGCAGAAGGAAGTTTTAACAAAAGGTATCCGCACGAACCAAATGGCATCAAAGATCCAGAGTATTCGATTGTATGTGGCGTGCAGGAACTCAAAGCGGCTCTTACTTCTGCGGAAGTAAAAAGTCCGATTGATATGGAGAACATCAAACTTGCTTTGCAGGGGTATAACTTTGGTAATGGATATATATCATGGGCAAGGTCAAAATATGGCGGTTATTCTTATGCCAACGCAGTTGAGTTTTCTACCCAGCAGGCACAAAGACTGGGGTGGAGCAGTTATGGCGATACACAGTATCCGGCTCATGTTCTCAGGTATTATCCGTATGGGCGAGCTTTTACAAGTGGAAGCAATCAGGCAATCGTAGAAGTGGCACTGACACAGCTCGGCAATGAGGGTGGACAGCCTTATTGGAGTTGGTATGGATTTCAGAGCAGGGAAGAATGGTGTGCCTGCTTTGTATCATGGTGTGCGAATCAGTGCGGTTATATTGAAAGTGGGCTTATTCCGAAATTTGCAGGCTGTGTGGATGGTGCAAACTGGTTCAAATCCCGTAATCAATGGCATGATAGGAGTTATGAACCAAAAGCAGGAGACATTATTTTCTTTGACTGGGGTGGCGATGGTATTACTGATCACGTTGGAATCGTTGAGAAGTGTGAAAACGGAACGGTTTATACGGTAGAAGGCAATTCGGGCGATTCTTGCAAGCAAAGAACTTATGCGGTAGGAAGTAGCAGTATCTATGGATACGGTATTCCGGCATATTAAAAATTCCAGACGATGTCTGGAAAATCGAAAAGATGGCTGCTCAGTTGAGTAGCCATCAGGTACATTTAAAAATCTGTGATTTCTCTATTGTTCAGATAAACATTGTGCGTGTGGTAGGTAAAGCTAAATAATATATCAGAATCAGCTTTATGACCATCAAAAAAGGAAATATCATCTGCAAGGATGAATAGGATTGCCAACAGCTTCTTGATGTATCCGCAGTAGTTAGCGTAATCAAGATAGATGTCTGCGATATATCCTGCATCAAACTCGGATAAATCTGCATTGATTTTGTAGGTTTCAGATAATTCCGATACCGTTTTAATGAACTGATCTTTATTTGCAATTCTTTCTTTGTTCGGAACACATCGACGTTTTTTATTCATATATTCATAAAAGTCGTCGATTGTCGGAACCTTTGCGTCATCAATGTCACTTAACTCCGGCAGTTCTGCCGATAAATCATCAAATAAGTCCATGTCTTTCTCATAGCGGTTGCTAAATAGTAGTTTCTTTTCCATACCTCTTACCCCGTAACTCATAAAGTGGAGATTGTTTTTGAAATTGCAGTTTCTTTTTGAAACAATCGTATCTTTTTACAATTTCAGTATAACATAAAAAGAAACGAGAATCATCACTAATAGTTAGTTTGACTTCCGAGTGGTGCGTGTATGTTGAAGTCAGCATAATCTATACTAATAGTTATAGAGACATACTAGAGGAGGTAGTGTGATGAAGCTCGATACAATCGGCAAGAATATAAGAAAATTCCGCCTTGCGAAGAAATTACGACAGGAAGATTTAGCTGAGAGAACAGGTTTGACAGCAAATTATATTGGGATGGTTGAGCGTGGAGAGAAAATTCCGTCACTTGAAACTTTCATAAAGATATTAAATGCTTTGGGTGTGTCAGGCGATATGGTTCTTGCAGATGTTCTGGACACAGGATATACCGTTAAGAACTCCATGCTGAATGAAAAGCTTGAGAAACTTGCATCGGAAGATCGGAACAGAATTTATGAAGTCATAGATACACTTGTGAAACAATCCAAACAGATAATTCCATAAAGCAATGAAGAAGTTTGTTCAGGTAAAGGCGTAATAGAAAAAGATGATATTCAACACATCAAGTATTTGATATGGACATAGCAAAAGGGAGCACTTGTGGCTCCCTTTTGTTGTGTCCAATTGTTTTGTAATACATTCATTTCATAGAAAGAATCACCGAAATCTAAATATGATCGGAAGTCTATTCTTCGGGTAAAAACTGAATAATATCTTGAACTGAACAGTGAAGTATCTTGCAGAGCGCATCAAGAGTATTTGTTGATACAGACTCACCAGCTTTCAATCTTCGAATCGTCGAACTGCTAATACCACCTTTAACTTGGAGTGTATACGTTGATGCACCATTTTTTTGCATTGTATTCCAAAGCGGCTCATAGGAAATCAATGAATATATGCCTCCTTTTGATATTGACATATATTCATTATTGCCTATAATGAAGTATGAGTGTGATAGGCAATATTGCCTATACAAAGAACAAAAAATAATGTCCCGTTTGGGACAAAGTTTTCGTAGAGTATCTCACTCCACGAATCACTATATATGCAATTTTCGACATTATATATGTTAAGTTTACCTCTTCGTTGGCTGTTCGTCAATGAGGCAATGGTAAAATAACAGCAAATAACAGTCAAATGAGCAATATTTTCAAGTAAATCTATCAGTAATTTACTATAAGCCGTCAAAATAATAGTCAAAATGAAAGGAGACAATGCTTTATGCCAAAAAAAGGCGAAAATATTTATAAAAGAAAAGACGGCAGATGGGAAGGGCGCTATATTAAGTCTCGTACTTATACTGGAAAAATAATATATGGATATGTATACGCAAAAACTTATCGAGAAGCCAAAATCAAATTGAAAGAAAAAAGTTTACCATGTTCATCTCAAGTTATAAAAAAAGATGTAAATTTATTTTCCGAACTTGCCGCAGAATGGTTTGAAAGTATTAAATTACATACAAAGTTATCTACACAGAATAAGTATTACAACATGCTTAAGAACTATATTCTTCCGGAATATGGCAGTAAAACCTTTGATACAATAACACATGAATTCATAGAGGAGCACTGCAAATTTTTGTTGGAATCTGGAGGGAAAAATGGGACGGGTTTATCGACTAAAACAGTAAGCGATACTTTATCCATAATTCGAAATATTACAAAATTTGCAAACAAAAAGGGAATTTGCATTTCTTACGATGCCAATGCTGTTCAGATAAAACAAAATGCTAAATCTATGAGAGTGTTAAATAAAACAGAGCAAACCCAATTATGCGAATATATATTAGAAAATCCTGAACCATGCAATATAGGAATTCTAGTATGTTTGTTTACAGGATTACGTGTCGGAGAAATCTGTGCTTTACGTTGGGAGGACATTTCGTTTTCAGATCAATCAATATATATCCATCATACATTACAAAGAATTCAAACACCCCAGGAGCAGGAAGCCAAGACAAAAGTTGTTGTGACTACACCCAAAAGTACTTGTTCTATCAGGAAAATTCCATTGCCTGATGAAATATCAAAAATCCTTGTTTTAAATCAAAAATCGTCATCAGGATATTTATTGACTAATGATGAATATAAATTTATAGAGCCGAGAACAATGCAAAACAAATTCAAAAAAATATTAAATGGCGCAGGTATAGAAAATGCCAATTTTCATGCTTTACGACATACTTTTGCCACTAGATGTGTTGAATTGGGATTTGATGTAAAAAGTCTTAGCGAAATTCTCGGACATGCTACTGTTAATATTACAATGAATCGTTATGTCCATCCTACTTATGAGCTGAAAAAGAAAAATATGCAAAAACTTTCCGGATTATTAGCCGTCAAATAAATCGTCAAGATACCGTCCAATAGTGATTTTATCTATTGGATGGTATTTTTTTCGTGGAGTGAGATACTCTACGAAAATATCATATTTCATAAATAATTGTTAGCGGATTAGTTGTAATAAAAAAGAAAGAAGAAAATAGAAATGGCAAAATATAAAATAAAAACAAAAGAGTGCCAGTTGATTGTTAAAGCAAAGCTTTCTTCTAGTGAAAAGATCAATGAAAGAGAATTGGATTTTTTTACTAGAAAATATATACGAGGACTTTTAAAAGCCAAAATGGTCAAAAAATTTGGTTTTACGTCTATTGAATATACAGGACCTATTGGTGTTAGCTTGTTTGAGCGGCTGAAAAAACCAATTACAAAGTATGATTTTTTATTTATTATTGAACAGATTGTAGATATATCACAAAAAGTACAGATGAATTCTATGTCTCTTAATAAGGTAGTGTGGGATATTCATAACGTATTCATTAATGAAACAACTAGAGAAGTGCAATTTATATATTTGCCATTAGAAAATGTAGAAAAAGAAGCAGATATTATTGCATTGATTGACAGTGTGGTTTATTCTGCTAAACCTGTACAAGAACAGAATTCGGATTATATTTCGAGATTTGTTTACTTTATGAAAGGTTTACAAAAATTTGATGCTGAACAGATAGAAAAATTTATCTTACAAGAAGATAGAAGTGTAGTAAATACAATAAAAAAACATTATGCTGGTCAGAGCGGTTTTATGACAGATAAACCGAAAGACTATTATGAACATTACGATTGTGATGATGAGAAAACAGGACTTTTAGAAGAAGCAACGGGATTACTGGAAGACGAGGCGACAGGACTTCTTTGTGAAGAGGAAACAGGACTATTGGTAGAGGAAGAAGAAACAACATTACTGGAGAATGATGAACAAGTGCATTTTCCATCATTGTTTAGAGTTCTTACAGAAGAAAAAATCAGTATAAATAAACCTGTCTTTCGATTGGGAAAAGAAAAAAGTTATGCTGATTATTTTATTTCTAATAATAATGCTGTCAGTCGAAGTCATGCGGATATTATTACGAGAGGACAGAGAGTATTTGTAATAGATTTAAATTCAAAAAATAAAACGTATATAAATGATCAGCCAATTCCAGTGCAACAGGAGACAGAAATTTTTAACGGAGATAGATTGAGATTGGCAAATGAAGAATTTATTTTTTACAGTTAAGGAATGGGGAAAAGGAATATGCATTATTTAGCTATAGCAGATACTGATATCGGCAATGTTAAACAGACAAATCAAGATAGTGTGTTAATAAAGCATGGAAAAACGGAAAAAGGTGAAATTCTTCTTGCTGTGATATGCGATGGAATGGGAGGTCTTGAAAAAGGTGAACTCGCTAGCGCAACGGTCATACGAACATTTTCAAAATGGTTTGATGAAGAACTTCCATATGAATTGGAAAAGTTAGATTTGCAGGTTATAGCAGGGAAATGGGATTTTATATTAAAAGATTTAAACTTGAAAATATCTGAATATGGACAATTCCAAAATGTAAGAATGGGAACCACATTCACAGGAATTTTGTTTGTAGAGGATAAATATATTGTAGTTCATGTGGGCGATACCAGATTATATCATTTAGGATCTTGTTTAAGACAAATGACGACTGATCAGACGTTTATAGCAAGAGAAATAAGTAAAGGTACATTGACACCTGAACAAGCTCGCACAGACAAAAGACGGAATATGCTTCTACAATGTGTTGGCGCATCCGCTAAAATTGAACCAGAGATAATAATGGGAACAATTGAAAGCGGAGCTTATATGCTCTGCTCTGATGGATTTCGACATGAAATCTCAGAAAGTGAGATTTATGAGTCGTTGAATCCTGTGAATTTGGTTAATCGGGATGCTATGCATAGTAATGTCAAGTATTTAATAGAAAAAGTAAAAGCCAGACAGGAGAAAGATAACATCTCAGTAATACTGGTAAAAGTAAACTGAGGGGGAGAAGATAATGGCAGAAATAGGTTCAATAATTGATGGCAAATATGAAATCCTGAGAGAAATCGGAAAAGGTGGAATGTCTGTTGTATATCTCGCAATGGATACACATTTGAATAAGCAGTGGGCTGTCAAAGAAATCCGAAAAAAAGGAAGCGGAAAAAACGATGAAATTATTGTAAATAGTCTTTTGGCAGAAGCTAATATGATGAAGAAATTGGATCATCCAGCATTGCCTAGAATCGTGGACATCATAGACAATGGAGTGACGATTTATGTAGTGATGGATTACATAGAAGGCGAATCATTGGATAAAATTTTGAATGAGTATGGAGCACAGTCAGAAGAATTAGTAATAACGTGGGCAAAACAATTATGTGATGCGTTGTCATATCTTCATTCACAGAAACCACCTATTATTTATAGAGATATGAAACCTGCCAACATAATGTTGAAACCAGAAGGAAATATCAAAATTATTGATTTTGGAATTGCCCGTGAATATAAAGAACAGAATTTGGCAGATACGACAGTACTTGGAACAAAGGGGTATGCACCACCGGAACAGTACAGTGGACAGACAGATGCAAGATCGGATATTTTTGCATTAGGGATGACGATGCATCATTTACTGACAGGGGTTGATCCTCGAAGTGGAGATGCATATGCACCAGTACGGATGTGGAATCCAGAGTTGTCAGAAGGTATTGAAATTATCATAGATAAATGCGTTCAACCAGCTGCTGAAAACAGATATCAGAATTGTGCTGATTTACTTTATGATTTGGAACATCCGGAACTTATTACCAGAGATTATAAGAAAAAACAAAAAAGAAAGTTGACCGCATTTATTACAGCATCGGCATTAACTGTGATTTTAGGAGTATCAGGTTTGGTGTGTAATGTCATGGCAACACGTGTGAACAATAATAATTATGAAACATTAGTTTCACCTTCTGCGGCTACTTCGTTGGAAGATAAGGTTAGTAGCTATGAGCAGGCGATTAAGATTTACCCAAATAGAATAGAGGCATATACATGTATGCTTGAAGCGTACGAAGATGAAGGGAAATTTGGGAAAAAAGAAAACGATGAATTTTTAGCTCTATATAATGCGCATAAAGACAACTTTGATGTGACTAGTAAAGAATATGCAGAATTAAATTATAAAATTGGAATGATGTATTTCAATTATTATACAAATGATGATGGAAGCTATAGTTTTTCGAATCGTGTACAAAAAGCATATTCTTTTTTTGCTACAAACTTTGAAAACAAAGAGATATCATCAGAGTTTGAATATAAAAAATTATCAGATTGTTATTATAGAATTTGTTCGTTTTATAAGACCTACATATTGAGTTCAGCTACTGTGGAAGAAGCGTCGAGGGATAACTATGAAGAATTAATTTCAACAATTGAAAATGCTTTGGACGATGTGAAAGATGCGGGAGCATATGACCAACTGACATTATATAACGGAACATTTATGCTGTTATATGATCAAAGAAGCAGTATGGTACAGGTAAACGTTGATAAAAGCACAGTATTAGCGTTATTAGATAGGGTTTATAACAGTGCGAATACACTGTCTGTAAAGAAAGAACAATCACAGAATTTACAAAAAGAAATAATAGATAACTATGATGAGTATAAAGAAGCAATAGAACGTGCATATACAAATGCCGAAGAACGAGCAGATATCAATGCGGAAAGGGAGACGAAGTAATGGCTGAAACACTATTAATGATATCAAAAATATCTTTTGTTGCAGCAGGGATTTGTCTAGTTGTGGCAATTATACTATTTATCCGCTTCAAAATTCCAGATGTAATAGGTGATCTTTCGGGAAGAAATGCTCGAAAATCTATTGAACAGATGAGGGCACTCAATGAAAAGAGTGGAAGCAAATCATACAAACCAAGTAAAAAAAATATTGAGCGTGGGAAACTAACGGAAACAATGCATGGGTTGGATGAAACTGAAAAGATTCTCAATAAACAGGATGGTGAAAGACCCGAAACAGGTTTATTAGAGGAAAATAAAATATCATTTTCAAAAGAACCTGAAACAGACCTTTTAATTGATGAGGAAGAGACTGGATTGTTACTGGATGAAAATGAAACAATTCTGTTGGAGGATACAATTGAAGAAAGCTCAGAAAGAAACAAAGGAATGCCAATACATATTTTAGATGAAGTGATTCTCGTGCATACAAATGAGGTGATCAGATGAAATTACGTAATGGTATTATAAAAAAATATTTTTGGTGTATTATACTTTTACTAACTATCATGTCATTTACCTTTTTACTAATGCCGATTGCTAATTATATGCAAAATGGATGGAAACAAAGGTTAGTTTTAGTAATAGTTGGGATATTATTTTGGATTTCTTTTATTAGTGGATATGTACTTTTGATTATAACAATTAAGAAGTTTAAAAAGTTGTTTAATCAGGAAAATTTTGAAGCAGAAAGCAAACTACCAAATTGTTTTAAATTTTTTTCAAATACATATGCTGCAATAGCAGATGCAATTTTAATTGCAGTTATTGTGGTGCTAATTGTAATTACTATATTGGGTAGGATGACTGGAGTCTTTCCATATATAGTATTGGCTATCTTAGTATTTTCTATTAATATGCATTGCTTATTTAATGGAAATATATATAAAACAATCAGAACTAATGATACGAGGGAGAGAAAAAGATGCAAAGGAATGAAAGACGTAAATTGACTAAGCGAATCTGTGCAGCGTTTTTATCGTTTGTAATGGTTTTAACGTTGATACCAGCTTCCACTTTATCAGTGTTGGCTGCAACACCAGAACATGAAAATGCAATTACCATATCGGTGGTAGATGAGGATGATAAAGCAATATCAGATGCAACAGTTACATTTTCTGTAGACGCTGATGTGAATTTAAAGCAAAGTACAGAAATTACGGATGCATATGGTACAGTGGTTGTTATGACTGCGGATGAGTTTGAACAAAGTAAAGCAGATAATTTACGAATCAGTGCTACAATCAGTAAAGACGGGTACGCAACAGATCAGACTACTATAGAAAATATGAGTTTGACTTCAGGGACACAGGATTTGCGTGTGAAACTGAGGAGTACACAAATTAAAGATGTAAAAGTAACTGCCACAACAGAACACTATAATGGGCAAGCTTTTGATGCTGCTACAATAAGTGGAGTAAGAGAAACAGATACTGTATCTTATAAATTGAATGATGCTGATTGGACGGATGTAATGCCTAAAATCTCAGAAGTGGGAAGTTACTCATTGTCTGTAAAGATAGTTAGAGAGGGATATGAAGATTATATTGAAACTGTTCAACCCCAAATAGAAAGAGGAGAGATTGAACTTGATGTAAAACCACTTGATCGAGCATATACAGGCTCCGCAGATGATGCACTTGAAATAGTAAGTGGATTAGAAAGTGGAGATACGGTTTCTTATGTGATGAATGGTAATGAAACAATCAGTGTTCCTCAGATAACAGATGCCGGAGAATATGAAATAACGGTAAAAGTTAAAAGAAATGATAATTATAATGAATTTTCAAAAACTTATACGGCGAAAATTACACAAATCAGTATTGATGGACTTTCTGCTACTTTGAATTGCTGGACGTATGATGGAAAGAGTCATCCAGTGGTAAAAGAGGTAAACGGCACAAAATCTGGAGATATTGTGAGGTATAAGCTTGACGCAGGCGAATGGAATACAGAAGTTCCAGAGGTAACAGATGCAGGTGAATATTCTGTAAAAATTCAAGTGTCGAGAAACAAGAACTATACAGATACAGAAGTAATCGATTTAAATCCTGCAAAGGTGATTGTAAAGCAGGCAGAACAGGAAATTGAATTTAATAATAAGCAGTATTCGGGTGATTCTTTCAGTGAGGTTATAAAAGGGGAGTTCCCTGATACAGGAAAGACATATGACTTTAGTGCGAAAGACGTTAAAGAAGTAGCTGGTGGAAGCTTTACTTATAGTGTTGAGAATACAGCAGAAAATGAAGGAGTAGCAACGATTGATGCTGCAACAGGAATATTGACAGCCTATATGCCGGGAGAAGTTACGGTAGTGGCTACTTTGTCAAGTAATAATAAGAATTATGTAGAAACATCTAAGCGAATCACATTGACGATTACTCAGGAAGCGGAATATGAAGGACAGTTTGTAAAATTTGCAGATAAAACAGTTAATTATACATTGGGTGAAAATGCTGGAACTGTTTCGAAACAAGAAGCGGTGTATACAGGAACAAAGAGACATCCTCGAATTAGTTATACGATAGATAACGAAAATATTGGAGTTCAGTGTAGTTCTTCTTCAGGAAAAATCATAATTAAGGACTATAGAAAAATAGGTGATGAACTAATAAAAAACAATGGTGTAGTTAAAATAAAAGTGACTGCAACAATGAAAAAAGCTGGATGGTTCTCAAAAGACGATAAAACTTCTTATGAAATCATTATTCGTTTTGCACCAACTCCAGATGATCCATATGTAATTACTGGTACTATGGGAAAAAATAATTGGTATACATCAGCAATTTCGGTAAGTGCATCTGATTCAACATATGAAATTACTGATGATTTGGGTAAGGCTTTTAGCTCAAATGTTACCTTTAGTGATGAAGGAACTGGAGAAAGATATGTATATTTAAAATCAGCTACAGGAGCAATTACCAATAGAATTCTGTTAGATGGGGTGAAGATTGACACTGTTAAGCCAGATAGTAACAAGATTAAAATTGAATATTCAGAATCTGTTTTGAGTAAAATCCTTTGGTTTTATGATGGACCGGTGACAATTAATTTCACTGCATATGATGTTACATCAGGAGTAGACAGTTTTGACTGGACTTATCGACGGTCTACAGACGCAAGCACATCTAATTTAGAAGCTGATAACGGAACAGTTTCAGCAACACAGGATTCAGAGGATACGACAAAATATACTGCTTCTATTACGCTGCCAAAGAGTGAAGCAGAGCAGCTCAGAGGGTATATTTCGGTAAATGCGACGGATAATGCCGGATTAACAAGTGAAGATAAAACAGATGATGGAAGGGTGATTGTAGTCGATACAATTTCACCAACAAGATCTGTTGCTTATGAACTGGAAGAAGCAGGTGGTACATCACAAACTGTTGATAACAAACATTATTTTTCAAACAATGTTAAATTTACATTTGATATTACAGAAGCAAACTTTTACGAAGATGATGTAATTGTTAAAGTATCCAAAAATAATGGGGAAGCAAAATCTGTATCAGTAAAATGGAATGATACGGATAATCAAGATGAGCATGAAGCAACGTGTGTACTTTCAGGTGATGGCGACTATATTGTGACAATGGAGTATGCAGATCGTTCCGGTCATAAAATGGAAAATTATCAATCAGAAGTTGTGACAATTGATACAACTGCACCAGTTATTAATTTTGAGTATAGTAATGGAAATAAAACATCGGCGGATAAAGATAATAAGCAGATGGCAACAATTTCAATTACAGAACATAATTTCCGAGCAAGTGATATCGAAGTTACAACAGTAGCAAAGGATATTAAAGGAGATACGGTAGCCGCAAAAGATATTCAAGAAATTTTGCGAAATGCTGAATGGAGTCAGCATGGAGATGTATATACTACAACATTATCAAGCGAATTTGTAGATGCGATCTATGATATGACTCTTAATTACAAGGATCTTGCATTGAATCCGGCGAAAGAAGTAAAGACTGGAGAATTTATTATAGATCATACTGCTCCGGCAGCAGATTCCATGCAGGTAACATACTCAACACCATTAACAGAGAGAATTATATCTGCAATTACGTTTGGTTATTATAATCCATCTGTTGAAGTAACATTTACTGCAAAGGATGTAACATCCGGTGTTGACTATTTTATGTGGTCTTATTTAAAAGAGAATGGAGCAAGTGACAGCAATGTTGCAAGTTATCCAGATGCTAAGTTAATGGCAGTGCAGGATGCTAATGATAAGTCAAAGTTTACAGCATCTGTAATACTTCCAAAAACAACAGCAAAGCAGTTACGAGGAAGCATTGCATTTACAGCTGCTGATAAATATTCGAATGTGAGCAATAAATTAACAGATGAAGGACACGTTATTGTAGTAGATACAATTGCACCGACAATGACAGCTGAATACACTGAGTCTGCAAGAACTGTAGGTAATCATATGTATTACAACAGGGATATGACAGCAACATTTACTGTTACAGAAGCAAATTTCTATTCAGAAGATGTTCATGTAGAAGTGTCTAAGGATGGTGGAGATTTTAGCGAGGTGTCTCCAATCTGGAAAGATAATTCGACAGATGTTCATGTTGGAACTTATACGATAAAAGCGCCTAGTGACCATTCTGGTGATGCAGATTACGTATTCCGTGTTCGCTATACAGACAGAAGTAACAATGAAATGTCTACATTTACTTCAGATATCATTACAATTGATACGATTAAACCGGTGATTGATGTTACATATTCAAATCAGAATGTAAAGAATAATATAAATGATGCTGAGGGACATGCAAGAAAGTATTTTGATTCAACACAGACAGCAACGGTTACAATTACAGAGCACAATTTTGAAGCGAGTGAAGTTGATTTTACAATAGCGGCAAAAGATGCAGCGGGTAATGCACTTAATGCAAATGAATTAAATACAAAATCATCTTGGAGCACAAGTGGGGACAAACATACAATTACAATAACATATCCAGGAGACGCAAATTATACTTTTGATGTAGCTTATACCGACCTGGCTACCAATGCTGCTGATAACTATGCAGAAGATTATTTTACTGTAGATAAAACTGCACCGACAAATCTGAATGTTTCGTATAGTAATAGCATCTTAGATACTGTATTACAGGCAATTACATTCGGCTTCTATAATGCAAAGATGACTGTAACCATCAATGCAACGGATAATATTTCAGGTGTTCATGAATTTAAATATAGTTACTCACTGGCATCTGGAGTCAGCTCAGTAAATGCAGAACTAATAAATCAGGCGATTGAGGAAGCTGGTGTAACATATTCTGATGGACGTACGAAATCAACAACACGATTTGAAATTCCAAAAGCTGCATTAGGCAATAGTAATCAGTTCAATGGAAATGTATCCTTTACGGCAAAGGATAGATCAGGAAATGAGTCTTCTAAGTTTAATGATACAAAACGATTGGTAGTAGACAACATTTCGCCAACAGCGACAGTTGAATATAATAGCCCTGTTCAAACAGTTGGTGGTATTGCATATTACGATGGAACTGTTAATGCGACAGTAACAATTAATGAAGCAAACTTTTATGCAGAAGATGTGCAGGTTTCAGTAACAAAGGATGGAGCAGCATATTCAGTGACGCCTTCATGGAGTAATAATAGCACCGACGTACATGTAGGAACCTTTGCATTATCAGACGATGGTGATTATTTTATAACTATTAACTATGCTGATAAATCAAGTAACAAGATGGCTACGTATACATCAGAGCAGATGACAGTGGATACGGAAATCGTTGCACCTGTTATCACTGTTAATGGAGAAGAAGCCAACGGAAAGGCATATAAGGAGGAAGTTGTACCAGCCGTAAGTTTTGAAGATATTAACTTTGAAAATTACGAAATAAGCCTGACCAGAACACGATATGATGATAAAGATGCCGATGTAAAAGAGAAATTTATCGCTGGAAATGTTAGTGTTAATGATCAGGGAGGAACAGGCAGTTTCGATACTTTTGTTAAAGAACAGGATGTAGATGGTATTTACACTATGACGGTTTCTATGACGGACAAGGCAGGACATTCAGCAGAAACATCTGCAACATTTACAGTAAATCGTTTTGGTTCCGTATATGAATATGGAGATTATCTGACATCGCTGGTTAAGGATGGTGGTGCTTATGTTCAAGAGGTTAAAAATGATCTGATTATTACAGAATACAATGCGGATCGATTAGTGAGCGACTCTTTGGATGTAGAAGTATCTCGTGACGGAAAACCTTTAACAGGTGTGTCTTATGATGTTACACCGCAGATAAATGACCAGGTATCAGTAGGAAGCAGTGGATGGTATCAGTATAAATATACGATTTCTAAATCGAATTTTGATTCAGATGGTGTATATAAGATTGCAATTTCCTCTAAAGATGCGACTGGAAATACTCCGGAAACTACAAACTATGAGGATAAGAATATCTTGTTCAGAGTAGACAGCACAGCACCTGAAATTAACAGTATTACCGGTTTTGAGGACAGTATTATCAATGCGCAGAGTGTGACATCAAAATATACTGTGTATGATACAATCGGGCTTGCTTCAATTAAGGTTTATGTAGATGGTGAGAATGTAGATACAATCACAGATTTTGATGGAGATATAAACAACTACAGTGGAAACTTTAAGGTATCTGAAAAGAACTCTGCCCAGAAGATTAGATTAGTCGTAGAAGATTTGGCGGGAAATGTAACAGATACAGATTCAGATGATTTTGAAAGTGCCTTTGCATTCAGTAAATCAGTAACGGTATCAACCAATTTCTTTGTTCGTTTTTATGCTAATAAAGTACTTTTCTGGGGAACAATTGGTGGAATTGTGGTAGTAGTGGCATTGATTTCAGTATTTGTATCTAAGAAACGTAAAAAGAATGAAGAAGCAGAAAGTTAATAATTCTGCAAAATGAAAATAAGCCAAGAATGTTTCCTGTGTGGTATTGCCACATGGGAAACAAGGCTATTTTTCAGATATAAGTGTATAAGAATATTATGGATTTATATCTGGAAAATAGAATGTGTAAGGGGAGGATTGCTAGATGAATACGTTGGTTGAAAATGGAATTATTTCTGAAATGGAGTGTGGAAATAATTTCGCTTATGTCATAAATGATAGTAATCTGTTTTTGTCAACAGAATATAAGGTGCTTCAGAGCCAAGAAGAAGGTTGTTTTGTTAAATGTATGAAGCTTCTTTATAATGGTAAAATTCAATTTTATTATTTAGTTAATGGATATAAGTCATTAGCGAAATTGTTTTCTACAATAGATGCAGATGGTTTTATGACTATTATGACAAATGTGTTTTCAAGCGTTATTTCAGTTCAAAATAATGGATTTTTGTCTTGTCAAAACATAGATATTTCGTTTGAAAGAATATATGTGGATCCAAATACATATAAGGTTGCGTTAGTTTATCTTCCTGTCAATAAAAGATTTTTTTCGGATGAGGCATCATTTGAAAATGAACTCAGGACAAGTTTGATAAAAGTGATTTCCAGTATAACAACATTGTCTTCAACGAAAACTACACAATTTATGGCTGATTTGTCAAACGGAATGTTAACAGTCAAAGATTTATATGAACATATAAGAGGTGGGAAAAAACATATTCCAAACGGGATTTCACCTACAAGAGAAAGATTGAATAATTCGACAAAAGAAAGACATTTACGTATTATTGCGATGAATGCACCAACACGTGTTGAAGTAGTAGTAACAAAAGATAATTTTGTGATAGGTAAGAATGCTGCGGCGGTAGATGGTGTAGTTACATTTAATAAAATGATTAGCCGGATACACTGTAGAATTACAAACGATCAGGGAAGATATATGATTGCTGATTTGAAAAGTGCAAATGGAACATATGTAAATAGAGTCAGATTAGTACCTAATCAGCCACATCCTATTCAAAATGGCGATATTATACGATTGGCAGACAGTGATTTTCAAGTTGTATTTGATTAGTGGAGGTACACAAGATGGCTAGACCGAGAATAATTATTGCAGATACGGATGTAAATTATATTTTATCTTTGCAACTCAAATTTATAGAGGAATTTTTTGAAAAAATTGATTTGGAAATTATTACTGATAGGAACTATTTTGAAAATATGTTTGAAAGCCCGCAAAGAGCAGACGTGTTAATAGTTTCCGAGGATTTATATGATTTGTCTATTCAGAAACATAATATAGGAAATCTGTTTCTTATGACAGAAAAAAATGAAGAAGAACAGACAGCGGATTTGAATGTCACGAGAATATTTAAATATACAAGTATAAAAGAAATATTTAATGAAATTTTAGGAAAAACGTCCGACTCATTAAGTATAAAAAATTCAGGGAAGAAGGATCCGCAGTTAGTTGTAGTAACTTCTGCATCAGGTGGAGTTGGAAAAACGACTCTTGCAATGGGGATAAGTGCTTGTTTGGGGAAAGATTATAAAAGAGTATTATACATAAATTGCGATTATTTACAAAGTTTCTCATATCTGTTGAGCAATAAAGCTGTTATATCAAATAATGAGATATATTCGAATTTAATTCAAAATAGTGATAACGCATATCAGAGTATAAAACATTTGATAAGAAATGAAGTGTTTAGTTATTTGCCGCCTTTTAAAGCACCCCTTATTTCATTGGGAATCTCCACTGAAATTTTTATAAAAATAGCACTATCTGCAAAAAAATCTGGGGAATATGATTTTATTATTATAGATACAGATTCTGTTTTTGACGAACGAAAAGTTTCACTATTAAGTATTGCTGACAAAGTGATAATGGTAACTCGTCAAAATAGAGCATCAGTATTCGAGACTAATTTATTGGTATCAAGTATTGATGGGATTAGTAACGAGAAATATATTTTTATATGTAACGATTTTGTAAAGGACATGGAGAATGCAATAATATCACCAGATATTATTATGAAATATGGTGTGAATGAATATATAGAGCATATTGTTCAATTTGATTCCTTAAAAGGCTCTGATTTAGCAGAACAGACTAGTATAAGGAAAGCAACATATCTTCTTGATTAGATAACGTGAGGAAAAAATATGGAAACAGTAATCGTGGAATTTAAAAATGGAAATAGTAGTTATTCGGAAGAAATAGAAGTGCCGCTATCAATTACAGCCAATGATTTGATATATGCATTAAATAATGCTTATGAATTGGGATTAAACAGTGAAAATGTGTTTGAATATTATTTGTGTTCAGAAAATCCAATAGCTTTTCTGAGAGGGGAAAAAACATTAGCTGATTTCGGACTTAGAAATGGTTCGGTTATTATATTTAAGAGGTGAGCAACATGAAGTGTCCATATAAAATTACGATAAGTAATAAAAATTTATATAGGGAATTTGAAATTTCTGAAGATGTAGAGAAAGTTTGTTTGGGAACTACTTCCGGATGTGAATTTAGATTAAATGGTGATGATTATTTTGAAACAATAGAATTAACATTTAGTAGAAATCAGGATGAATGGCAGGTGATTTGCAACGATGCTATTTATTTAAGCAAAGGGGATGTTCGGAAACTTGGATTTTGTAAGGTTACTCACGGAGATTCTTTGATGGTGCGCTATGCATCTAATGGTAGTAATATATTTGAATTGGGATTTTCAATTGATTTTGAAGCTCAAATTCCAAAGTTCAATAAGTACATTGATATTAGTTCGTTATCACAAATAAAGATTGGAACAGATAATAATGTAGATATTTCTATTGAAAGTAATTATTGTGACGAAATACTTATTCTTATTGAAAATGATCGAAATGAACTATATGTAAGTGAAAAACAAAGTCCATATGGAGTTTACTTGAATGGTAGGAAAATTGAAAAGAGAATGTTACTTGAAAGTTATGATTTTATATCTGTTTCAGATGTATTTTTCTATTATAAAGATGGTTTACTTTATTATGATAAATCAAAAGTTAATAGTAACAACCATCCGAGTGTTGAAAATGAATCTGAAAGCGTTTTTGAATATCCTGTTTTTGTTAGAAATACAAGACGAAAATTAAAATTAGATGATAAAGCAATCAAAATATTGGATCCAAGTGCGCAACCGACAAAACCAGAAATGCATATAGTTACTTCTTTAATGCCAACAATTATTATGTTTATACTTGTTGTTGTTCTCAGAGGAATAATGAGCACAACAATGGGAACATACATTATTTTTAGTATTTGCTCTATGGGATTAGGGGTATTTACATCTATTGCAGGTCTTGTACAAGGACAAAAAAAATATAAAGAAGATGTAAAAAACAGAGAAGAAGTTTATAAGCAATATATAGAAAAAAAAGAAAAAGAAATTCAGGAATTGCGTAAAGTCGAACTTGAGGTTTTATATGAAAATTATTTTCCTGTTGAAAAAGCTATTGAAAAAGTGCTGAAATTTGATTCTGATATTTTTGATAGAATTCCAGAGGATGAAGATTTCCTTGATGTTTATCTTGGGGTTGGATTACGGAAATCAAGAAAACAAATAGATTATAAAATTCAAGAAAAACTTGAATTGGGTGATGAATTGACGCACTTGCCAAATAAACTATGTGAAAAATATATGTACATAAAAAATGCGCCTATTACAGTTTCTGTTCGTAATGCAGGAGCTATTGGTATCATCGGAAATAAAGAAGAATGTTATCAATTGTTTAAAAATGTCCTTGCAGATATTGTATGTAGACAATTTATGAGTGATACTTCTATATATTTATTGTTGGAGAATAATGTATCAAAATATGATTGGGTAAAAACATTACCTCAGCTCCAGAAAAAAAATGGAGCACGAAACATTGTGTTTGATAATAATTCAAGAACAAATGTGTTTGAGGATTTGTATAAAGAATTAACATTTAGAAGTGAGAATAAAGGAAACTATAATCATATTATTGTATTTGTTTTAGAAGATAATGAGATTACCAATCATCCCATTTCAAAATTTATTAAAGACGCTGCAAATATACAAACAACATTTATTTTCTTTGAACGAAGTATAGATTTCTTGCCATTGTATTGTTCAAGTGTGATTGAATTGGAGAAAGAAAATAGGGGTACATTGTACAAGTCACAAGATAAAACTAAGTCTGAGTCTTTTATATACGGATTAATAGATGATTCAAAAATGGCAGCACTGGTTAAAAAAATTGCACCGGTGCACGATCAAGAAATAAGTTTAGCAAGTACGCTTAGAAAAAATATATCTATGTTTGAAATGCTGGGAATATATGAAGCATCAGATATAGATTTGGAAAAGCAATGGAAAGAATCTAAAGTATATGAGTCTATGGCTGCACCATTGGGGGTTAATGCTAAAAATGAAATAGTATATTTAGATTTACATGAAAAAGCACATGGACCGCATGGATTAGTTGCTGGAACTACAGGTTCGGGGAAAAGTGAAATTTTACAATCTTATATTTTAAGCATAGCGTTAAGATTTCATCCATATGAGATAGGATTCGTAATCATTGATTTCAAAGGTGGTGGAATGGCTAATCAATTTAGAAATCTTCCACACTTGATAGGAACAATTACAAATATTGATGGTAAAGAAATAAACCGCTCGTTAAAATCTATAAAGGCTGAACTTTTGCGTAGACAAGAGCTCTTTGCAAAAGCCGGAGTTAATCAGATTGATAAATATATAAAATTATATAAGGCTAATGAGATATCTGATCCATTGCCACATCTAGTGATTATAGTTGATGAGTTTGCTGAGTTAAAAGCAGAACAGCCAGAATTTATGAAAGAACTTATTAGTGCGGCACGCATCGGACGAAGTTTAGGAGTACATTTGATATTGGCAACACAGAAACCGGCTGGACAGGTAAATGAGCAGATTTGGAGTAACTCAAAATTTAAATTGTGTCTAAAAGTTCAAGATCAACAAGACAGTAAAGAAGTTATAAAATCTCCTTTGGCTGCAGAAATAAAGGAGCCTGGTCGAGCATATTTGCAGGTCGGAAACAATGAAATTTTTGAATTGTTCCAATCAGCATATAGTGGTGGATCGTCAGTAAGGGAGGATGAAACAACTCAAAAGAAATTCACTATTTATAGATATGATATGAGTGGTAGAAAAGGAATTTTATTTGAGCAAAAGCAAAAGAAAACACAAAAAGCTGCAAGTACAGAATTGGAAGCACTTGTAGACCAAGTTGCATTATATTGTAATGAAAAACACATTGAAAGGTTGCCTAATATTTGTTTACCAAGTCTTAAGGATCAGTATTTGTTCCAGAATGATGACATGGAAGACAGTTTAATGAATGTACCGGTTGGAGTTTATGATGATCCAGATCATCAGTACCAAGGAGTCTATGTAACAGATATTGGAAATGAAAATACCATTGTAATTGGAAGTTCTCAAATGGGAAAAACTAATTTCTTACAGTTAGTCATTAGATATCTAGCGTTACATAATTCATCTCAGGATGTTAACTTTTATATTTTAGATTTTGGTTCAATGATTTTGAAAAACTTTGAAAAATTGAATCATGTTGGAGGAGTAGTGTTAGCTTCGGAAGATGAAAAAATTAAAAACTTATTTAAGTTATTAGTAAGAGAAATGGATATTAGAAAAGGAAAATTGATGGATAAGGGGGTAAGTTCATTCCAAGCATATAGAGAAGCAGGATTTACTGATATGCCTAAAATTTATATTCTGGTTGATAATTTTAATGCCTTTAAAGAATTGTATATGGATCAGTATGAACAAATTTTTGTTCGTATTTGCAGGGATGGAATTTCTTTAGGAATTTCTACGATCATTACAAATGCATCAACAACCGGAATTGGGTATAGATATCTTTCAAATTTTTCGAACAGAATATGCTTTACGTGTAATGAAGTGAGTGATTATAGTACATTATTAACTCGATGTCGAACAGAACCAAAAGCAGTTGCTGGAAGAATGTTATTTCAAAAAGACAAGGAAATATATGAAGCACAAAGCTATTTGGCGTTTGAGGGTGTTAAGGAAATTGATCGTGCTGAATCGGTGCGTAAGTTTGTCATAGATATGAATGATATCTATGAAGATGATGAAGTGGCTAAGATGATTCCATGTATCCCAGATGTTTTGAATTTGAAAGACTTCAAGAAGAATTACTTTAATGTGCTCGAACTGGCAGAAATCCCATTAGGATTAGATTTCGCAACAATTGAACCAATAATGCTGAGTACGAAAGAAGATTTTGAATTTGCCCTTATTGCAAGGAAGAGAGAAAAGATTAAAGCATTTATGAAATCATTCTGTAAAATTATGCAAATGTCAAAAGGCAACTCTTTTTTGAAAATTTATGTATTAGATGGTATAGAGAGAGAATTAAAATACTTGAAAGAAAATCCGTTGACGCAACGTTACAGCATTGAATCAAGTGAGAGTGAGCTCGTTATAGATGATGTTCTTGAAAATTTAAAAGTAAATAAGTACAACATGATTTCAGAAGACGGTAACAAAAATGAATTCACAACTAATATCATTATAGTAAATAGCAAGGAAACAATGGAATATATTTCATCAACAAAACCAGTGCTAGAAAAGTTCAAGGAAATCTATGGTAGTTATAAAAATTATGGAGTTTTATTTGTGTATGCAGCAGTTGAAAATGCAACGGTAGCTTATAACGCTCCAGAATTGTTAAAACGAATTAAAGAGAACAAAAAGGCTTTAGTTTTGGATAATATTAATACTGTTAAAATTTTTGATATTCCGGCTAATCAAATAAGAGCATTCTCAAAAGAAATATTGTCTGATGAAGGATATTGGATAAATGGAACAGAAGTGCAGAAAGTTAAGTTATTAAGTACGGAGGGTTAAAAATGGCAAAGAAAAGTGGTGGATCAGTGGATTATATTAATACTGAAAATTTCCCTGATGCTATAAAATCCATAGAAACGATGGCTAAGGCAATGGAGGATGTTGTAGCATTAATGGATACCTACAAAGCATTGTTACTTGAAAATTGGATTGGGCAAGGTCGTAATCAGTTTGAAAAATCATACAATATTATGCGACGTAAATTGAAGGATGGAAGTGACGTTACATGGGATATGTATGAAGATTTGATTTCTGCCGAAGAAACTCTTATTCAAAATGATGTTGATGTTGCAAATGGAATAAAAACCTATAATTAGAGGGAGGAAAAATATGCTAACCGGAAGAATGCCATCAGTAAGTATATTCCTTAATAAATCGAAAAAGCAGGCAGATCAGAATACATATGAAGTAAGAAAACATCAAGTGACGCTTGTAAAAGGAAAAATTGCAGGTGCATGTGATGAAAACGTTTCAGCTATCAATAATAATATTGATAATCTCGAAACAAAGATTAGTCAGGCTATTAAAGGGATTGGACAAGTTAATACACTTACGGGAAAGTTCGCAGATAAAAAAGAAAAATATAGTGATTCAGATAGTAAATTAAGCAGTTATTCGAATAATCTTTCAAATGAGATAGCTGACTGCAATGCTAAAATCGGAGAGCTTGAAACGCAAATAAGTTCGTTACAGTCTCAGTATGAAACGGCTTTAAACGATGAAAAAGAAGCTGCAAAAAAACTTTTAGAGAAGTGTAAATTATAAATCAGTATAAGGAGGGATGGGAATGTCAGTAGTTGAATTTGATTATTATGCATTACAAAGTGCGATTGATACTGCAAATAAGATGGGAGGTAGTTGGGGATGCTATGAATCATACCGTTCTGGAATAAAAAGTGAGCTGCGTTCATCATTAGATGAGTGGAAACTTGCAGGAAAAGAACCAAAGGGACATGCATATGTATCAAGTGCGCAAAGTAATATTGATTCAAAGCGTTCTGCTTTAGAGACAAGAAAAAATCAATGGAAGGGACTGGCTACTAATTTAGGAAACTTTAAATCTTATGTGGAATCACAAGATAAAGCGGTAGCAAATGAGTTTAAAACTACGTCAAATGCTTATACAAACTATCATGGAATAGGAGGAGCTTTTACGTGGTTAGGTGATACTTTTTTTAATGCATTTGGAGTTGATATTGCAAATAGTAATAAGTTTACCAGAACAATTGCAGATTGGGGAAAGAGAAAAACAGATGATCTCAATTCGTGGGTAAAACAAAATGTTGTAGATTACTTTAAACATGGGAATGGTAGATATTGGGCCAATATGGCGGGAAGTGTTGCGTTAACTCTTGCAGCAGTAGCGGGAACAGCTATTGCTATTATTGGGATTCCTTTTACAGGAGGTTCATCTGCAGTAATTGCAGTTGGATGTATAGGAGCAATTGCAGCAGGTGTGGGTGCAGGTATTTCGGCATTTAATACAGTTCATACAATTGGAGAAAATTCGCAGGCTCTAAATATGGATGATGATCCAGGAATGGCACGATTTCATGGTGATGTATCTTCATATTCGGAGCATGTATCGAAACATAAATATAATTCGTATGAAGAATATCAGAAGTATGCTAAGTTAGGAAAAGGAATTGACATTACAGAGGGGGTTTGTACGGTAGTTAGTATTGGAACAGGGCTGGCAACAACATTTGGTACAAAAACAGTTTCAGTAGTTGAAAATGGTAATAAAGTGTCAAAGACTGTATTTGATTTCAGTGGAAAGAATGTTAAAACAAATGTATTAAAGACCTTTGGATTTAAAACGAATAAAGAAGAGATAGGTAAGACGATAATAAGAAAAGAAGAAAGATTGAGCATCAATACAGCGAATGAAGTTAGTGACACAACAATAGACATATTTAATTCTTCAAATGAATTAACAGCAAATTCAAAAACGTTTGAAAAAACAACGGAACAGATTGGAAAGACTAAATATACAAAGAGAGTAGCAACTATTGATAAAATATCAGCAGGTTCAGAATATACAAATATTGTCGCATCAAATGGTGTAGCAACAGGCAGTTATACAGAATATGTAGCACATGCTGATAGAGTAACAGATACCATTGATTACACTAATGCTGTAATGAGTAAGGATAAAGTATCTAAAATTTCGTATCTAGAAAAAATTGATAAAGCAAGTTCTCAAAAAGAAATAGAACAATTAAAAGTGAAACGTATATTAGATAATACCCAAAAAGGACTAAATAATATTAGTAGTACAACAAAGGATATCACCAGCAACAAGGATAAGACAGGAACAGAAATTATTAAAGGAATTGTTAAGAAGAACACCTTTTTTGATGCCGTGGATAAATATATATATACTATACCGACGTCAAGTGACGCTACAGCAGAAGATTATCTTAAAGGAATAGGCGGTAGTACAGGAAGTAAAATATATGGACTATGGGATACAATTACGAGTGATGCTGCATAGGAGATAAGAGATATATGGAATTTGAAATAACAAAAAAAACAAAAAAAAGGGCTAAAAAGAGGAGAATAAAAAATGAAAAAAAATGGATTTTGCTCAGAACATTTTCGTGTATTTCTTTTTTGATAAGTGTGATTGCGTTTGCGGTAGGATTTTTTGTAATAGGATATGAAAGACTTTATTTATTTGGAATATGTGGTGCAATATTTGCAATCTTCTTTGTTCTGTTTGTGATTTTTAAAGCTTTAATTGCAAATTTGTCAGCACATTGGATAGATGATAGACTAAATGAAAGAATTTGGGTTGAAGATGAAAAATTGTTCCATTTCATTCAAATAGCGTTTGCGGCAGGTTTGAATAGTCGACATGCAGATGAAAGAGCAACTGTATATGTTATAGATTTGCAATCTGTAAGAAATGCAAAGTATGATTCTAAATCAGGAAGAATAGAATTTAATGCGATTGGTACAGGTATAGATTATGCAGACTATCAAACGAATAAAATTGCCCAACAGTGGGAATTGCCACCAGAATTTACAGGAATTTTTTATGACTACACAAATCCCAGCCTTTATGAATATTTGAAATCTATAGGGATAGTTTTTAAAGAAGATACGATAGATTTTAAAATTCGTGATGGGAGAATTTAAAGAGGAAAGAGAATATGAATGAACAAGGTAGAGATTACAAATTACAAGGCATGGCATTGATGGGAACCGGGAATTATAAAGATGCACAGCGTATGTTTAAAAAAGCATTGGAAATCGAGGAATGTGCAGATTTATGGATAGACTTGGGAAATGCCTATGCAAGTAATGCCGAATATAATGAAGCTATCAATGCATTTTCTAATGCTTTGTCATACGAAGCGGAGAACGCAGAAATCTTGTTTGATATTGGAAGTGTATATTTGCTTCAAGAGCGGTTAAAAAAATGTATTGAATATTATAATAGAGCAGAAGAAGCTGGATTTGATAATGTTAGGCTTTATATGAATTTAGCAGCCATTTACAATGCATTGGGCGATCAACAGATGGAACTTCGGAATTATACAAAAGCCATTAATAAAAATCCGTTAATTGGTGATTTGTATGTTAAGAAAGCAATGTTACTTTTAGATATGTCAAGATTTGAAGCAGCATTGGATGTATTGGATGATATGCGTAAGCTGTTTCCAGATGCATTTGAAGGTTATGACTTAGCTGCTAGGATATATTTGGCTCAAGGTAGTATTGGTAAAGCATTTGCCATTTTGGATGAGGGTATCAAGAAGTTCCCGAATGACGTTAATTTAAAACTTTCAAAGATTGGTATACTAACACAAGAAAAAGAAGCAGATCAAGCAGAAACAATGTTAGAAGAATTAAAGAGAAATTCTTATGCGGATGTGTATATGAGAGATATTCTAATGCAAGAAGTCGCAGTGGCATCAATTAGAAATCAACCAGAACAAATGAAAAAATTATTGCTTAGTATCATTGAAAAAGAAACGGATGTTTGCGATGAACAGGCACGTTTTATGCTTATGATGACATGCAATTTATTAGAAGAGTATGAGCTGGCTTACGAACAGGCTGAGTGTTTAGAACGGCAGGAGTCTAACTCAACATTTGCAATATCAGGCGTATATTATAAAGGAGAATTTCTTATGAAATTGGGAAAAACGTCTGATGCTAATATCCAATTTAAAAAGGCTATAAAGAAGTTGAGAAAAATATCAATGTCTAATAGGACATATTATGAGGTATATATTTATAGAGCTCTTGCACATAAACAAGTTAAAGAATATGACAAAGCAATTGAAATGGCAGGATTTATAATCGATCTTCAGCCGGAAAGGGAAGATGGATATATGATCCTTGCAGATATATATAAAGATATGGGTGAGGAAGAAAAAAGTGAACAGCAATTTAATATTGCACTGGAAAAAAATCCAGATTTAAAAAAGGAGTAGATGGAGATGGGAACAAGTCTAAAATATGATTTGGAAAATATTGCTGATCAAAGGCAGAAAATTGATGACCTGAAAACTACAATTTCCGATGCAAAAAAAAATATGCTTAGTGGATTAGATCAAATCAGACTTGATTGGGTATCAGAAGGAGGAACCGCTTTTTTTGATTCAATTGATCAAGATTGGGTTGAAAGCGTAGAAAATTGTATAGATGTTTTAGATGATTTATTGAATGCAATTGATTCAGCATCTGATAAATATGGACAAATTGATGCGAATGCTTCTAATTATTTAAAATTTTAATAATGAAATATTTGAATTAAAAATTCGTTTCTTATGAAATTAAATGAGAATAGTTCAAAGAATTTACTGAACGCATACCGAAAGGAGTATAAAATATGGCAATTAAAATGACACCTAGCGAGCTTAGAGATCTTGCTAGTACAGTAACAGGAATTAGAGATGAAATTGAAAATCAGGTAAACAATATGAATAATAGAATAAATTCTGATACAGCAGAGTGGGATGGTGAGTCTAAAACACAGTATTTTGCAGATTATGATGCATTACTCCCTACTTTACAAGAAACGTTTCCACAGGTAATAGAGGATTTAGCAACAAAATTGACATTTGCAGCTGATAAACTGGAAGAAGCAGATCAGGATATTGCGGCAGCAATTAAAAGCTGATAACTTCTAACTATAGTTTTGAATTATTCTCTTTAATTTATAAATACGTCTGTTTAATAAGCGCTTGAAATTTATACATATGATTTTATGATAAACAGATTATGGATATTTTATAATATAAAAAGGCACTTTGGTGTATATTGAATTATATTATAGTGGATTAAAGTAAGAGAGATGCATATAAAAGGCATCTCTTTTATTTTAATCAATCTTAAATTTTACGGTTGTAACTAAGAAAGTCGTTTCTATGTTCCTGTTTTCTGAACTGGTAGCCTTGCGAGTTGAGTGTGTCAACTTTCAGGGCAATCAGGTTGATGTCAGAGTGCATGGCTTTGGCAATCTGCTGAATATCATACCCATTTTTTATGTACTCAATAATCGTGTCATCTGGGAGAGAAGCCTGTGCTGCAAAAACGTTGGCTTCATATTCCATACGGTTTTCACGCATATCAAAAATATTAAATTCCTGAAATCCTCCGGTCAAAGTCGCTTCCTGCCGATGGAGCATGTCATGCCCAATCTCGTGCCAGAGGACGATCTGTTCAATTACCGGGTGCAAACCGTTCTGAAGAAAAATAAAGCGGTTCTTCAGGATAACTTTGTATGCTCCACGCTGCTTTTTGAAATCCCGGTAAAGGATATTGATGCCAAGTTCATCGGCGACTCTGTATGGATCACGAGTGCCGCATTTCTTAATCAGTTTATTCACGATTGCGACAATCTCATCTTGTGTGTAATATCCCACAACGGTTCACCTCCTTGTAGTGCCA
>DAVZKO010000004.1:0-53933 GCA_052272205.1 Schaedlerella sp.
TGTACATAATGGAACATTTACAATATCTGGTGATGGGGATTATATGGTAAGATGGCTACAACGCTCCATATAACAGCATATACATAGCTTTGAAAGGTTTTCTTATTATTCTGCATACGCAAACTCCTAAATTATTATACATATTTCCGTAACGAAACATAAATTCTTTTTTTCTTTGTAAGAGCAAGTGTCTCTACAAACTCAAATTTTCCCATGCCACGCACAGAGATAATATCATGTTCTTTCACCTGATATGCATTGGATGTCATCAGGCGGCCGTTTACAAAGACCTTTCCCCCTTCGATAAGTCCGGATAATTTACTTCGTGAAGATGAAAATGCAACGGACAATAAACTGTCAAGCCGAACAGATGCAACCGTTCCCTTAATTTCTTCATAGTGTGGTTCATAATGAAATCCATTCAGATTATCTATTGTTGCCATCACAGAAGTATGCCGGATCCTACTGATATGATCTGTCAAGAACTCGCACATCTGCGTTTTTACAAAGACCATTGCCTCCAAATCAGTAATAAGAATATCTCCAAGCATGCTGCGTTCTATTCCAAGATTTAAGATAGAACCAAGATAATCCCGATGTGTCAACGTCTCGCTATACTTTTTATGCAATGGTGAGATATGCAATACCGACAATTCCTGTTCAAAAAGACTTTCCAACTCTTCAGAATCCAAATTCTCACGCAAAGAAAGAGCATCAGGTAGAAATGCTGCCATCTGACGCTCTGCGAACTCATATCCTCCAAAAACTATAAACTTTGTATAAAGCTTATCCTTCGGAATCGAATGTAAAATATTCTGCTCATTCAAATTTAAAAAATCGGAATATGTAACAATATTACGATGATATGCCTGTCTGGATAAATCAATAAAATGTTTTTCCAGAAGCTGTTCTTCTTTTTGCATCTTAAACTCTGTCCTGTTTAGAATCTTCCTCTTACAGCGGATGTTTCCATAGAACCGCTAAGTAAGTCCTGTAAGTCACCTGTAATGTCTACATTTGTAGGTGTTACAAGGAAAATATAATTAGAAATCTTCTGAAGATTTCCACTGATTGCAAAAGTAGCGCCGGAAATAAAATCAATAATTCTCTGTGCAATCTCAAGATCAAGTCCTTCCAAATTCAAAATGACAGTGCGTCCAGCAAGTAAAGTCTCTGTAATCTCACGAGAATCATCTACAGAAGTTGGTTTTACAACACAGACTTCCATGCTTGCTCCACGTCTTGCTGCTGGCTGACGCATCGGTGTCACCTTGCTGCTGGCTGCTGGTGTGAACTTATTCTCAATTTCTTCTCCGGCATCAAAATCTTCAAATTCAGGTTCTTTATTATTATGCTTCTTTCCGAACAATGAACGATGAGGTTTTTCTTCTTCGTATTCTTCATCGAACATATCATCCTCATCATCATAGAAATCATCTTCATAATCATCATTTAATTTCATGATGTCCAGAAATTTATCAAACACTCCCATGTTTACACTCCTTCTTGTGCAGTACGCACAATATATTTTTTATACATTACTTTCTTACTATATTCATATTATATATTATAATTTCTCACACCAAAAATTCCTGTCCCAACTCGTACCATCGTAGCACCTTCTTCAATTGCGACAGTATAATCATTGGTCATGCCCATAGAAAGTATGCTCACATTAACATTATCAATGTTTTTCTCATTAATGTCAACAGATAATTTGCGTAAATTCGCGAAAATTTCACGATTTTCTTCGGAATTTTCGACAAATGGCGCGATTGTCATAAGACCGCATACACGTATATGGGAAAATGTAGCAATTTTTTCTATAAATGGAATAACTTCCTCTACTTTTAATCCAAACTTACTCTCCTCTTCTGCCACATTCACTTCAACAAGAATATTCGCTATCAAATCTTTCTTTGCTGCTTCTTTCTCAATTGTCTCCGCAAGTTTCATAGAATCTACAGAATGGATCAAATCGACTTTATCGATAATATATTTTACTTTATTTGTCTGAAGATGCCCAATCATATGCCAGTGGATATCCTTTGGCAATGCCTCATATTTTTCAGTTAACTCCTGTACCTTATTCTCCCCGAATACTCGGACTCCCAAATCATATGCCTCCTGAAGCATAGATATTGGTTTTGTTTTACTTACAGCAATCAAAGTTACGTCCTCTCTTGAACGTGATGCCTTATCGCATGCCTCTTGAATCTGTTGTTCGACTTCATTTAACTGTTCTTTCAACATGATGTAACCCTCCATATATGTTATGTTTTTACTGAAATACTACTTCATTTTCCGTAACAGAATGGCCATCCTGTACAATATGATCATAATTACTCAGGCCATATCCTGTTCCCTCCTGAATGATATAATAATCATCATTTTCACAAAGTATTTGAATTGTTTTGAATACCGCATATCCTTTATTGATACAAAATACCCCTTTTAATGTCTTCTGATCACCCAGTGTATATGTCTCCTGTCCTCCGGAATCTCCCGGTTTGATCAACACGGTTCCCGGCTCAAATGCATCCGGATTTAGATAGACCGTACCATCCTCTGTTGTATTATAAATATCCACTGTCTGGTATCTGGCAGATGTCCCATCCTGAATCATAACTCCTTGTGATGAGCTGTTTCCGCTTGTTGTAAGATAGTCACCCGGCACCGTATAAAACAATTTCTCGATCACGGCACTCTTTGGAATTTTCAAGCCACTTTGATCTTCCAAAATTAGCTCTACCGATAAAAAACGGCTGTCCGAATATTGAATCATTGCACTATCATAACTCAAATGGCCATAATAGTCCTCACCTTTTTTTACAACCGATATTCCTGCCCAAATCGTATCATTATTCTTGTTAATTCTTGTTTTCACGGACTGAACTCCGGCAAGGCTCGCTGCAGTTGTTTTATCGAGCTGTATATACACGTCCCAGTTTTCATCTGTCACGACCTTATATACCGATTCTCCGGCTTTCACTTTTGTCTGATCTGTCAACTGCGTTGATTCATAATTGCTTCGGTCAAAATCTTTTGCACTTAGCTTATCTTCGGTCAGATTCTCATATCCATCCACATTCAGAACCAGTATTCCATCCGAATCACTTTGATAAGTTGCGATCACATCAGAATTGTTTGCAATAACCGCATCTAATTGTGACGTTTTAGACTGATTTGCCGCACCCTGTAACGTAGAATTAATCTCCGTTTTTAAAGAGTAAACCGAAGAAAAGCGTTCATTACTATAGCTCTCATTAAAATCCTGGATTTTATATATCAGGTTATTCTTTTCTTCACTCGTAAGTGTTGTTCCTTCTGCGGATTCCTCCGTTGGAATGTTTAATTTATTGTTTGAAAGAACATAAATGTTATTTCCTTTTCTCAGTTTTGAATTTTCATCTTGAAAATAGTTCACATACCCTTGTGCGTCTGCATAAAAAACTTGTTCTTTTCTAAGTACCAGACCGGTATACGAATTGTCTTTGACAATACTTCCTTCTCGTACTTCATATACAGATATTTTCTTTGAGGTTGCATAAGTAAAAATTGTTACAACGAGATAAATGAAAATAAACGCAAAAAGTATGATTCCAATATTCATTTCTTGCTTATTTTTATAATGTCGAATATTTATTGTTTTCTTTTCTTTTCGTTTCAATTTAGACTCCTCAAATGAAATCTCTTCGTTTCTATTCTTTATTAACTTGTCCAGTATAACATTTTTTTGTGTATATTTCCAGCATTTCAGCAAATAATAAGAGCATTGATTGGAAAAGGAGGAATTCAAATGAAGTGGTTCGATAACACATCTTTGACAATTGTAATTATTGGAGCGGTAAACTGGTTGTTAATCGGAATTTTCCGTTTTGATTTGGTTGCTTTTCTGTTTGGAAATATGAGTTGGCTTTCACGCATCATCTATACAATTGTAGGATTGTGCGGGCTCTATCTGATTAGTCTGTATGGAAGAATTGGAACAATGTCAGAATAAACAAGAACCCCAAAAGGTATCCAAAGCCTTTTGGGGTTCTTGTTTAATTTTCAGATGACTTCGTCCCAACTCCCGCTGCAAGAAGTTTGGTCATATCATCGTATAAAATATCTTTTGTATCCGCACCCATAATAATAGATATATACGGATTTGATTCCATATCCTGATTGTAAAGAATAACACAGGAACCGGCCTCGTCTGTTGTACCTGTTTTGCCACCAAGTACATTCACTCCTTCAGGAGGAGTTGTCTCACCGGCAGAATAATAGTTCGTCGGTAGCCACTCTGCTGTCCACTGTTCTCCATCTGCAGATGTAATTGTAACAGCATGTGACTTTTGTGAAATAATGTCAATAAATGTAGGATTTTTTGCACATGCATTAAACATCAAATATAAATCATAAGCTGTTGTATAATGATTATCATCATGCAGTCCATGTGGATTTACAAAATTGGTATTCGTTGCTCCAAGAGCCTGTGCTTCTTCATTCATCATTTGAACAAAAGTATCTACACTGCCTCCAATATGTTCTGCGATTGCAAGTGCTGCATCATTACCGGAATAAAGCAACAGACCACACATCAGATCATACATCGAAAGGGTATCTCCCGCCTCGAGTCCGCAAACCTGTGCGTCTTCCTCCAGATTCACAGCATTCTCACTTACCGTAACCATATCATCCATATTGCCATATTTTAATGCAACATATGCAGTCATTACCTTCGTTGTACTTGCCGGATATATCCGCGTATGAATATTATCTGCATATAACACCTTCTGATTATTGATATCAAAAAGTCCCGCTGCACTTAAAGACGAATCATCCGAATATCCATCCAGCGCAACATTATTTGAAGTCACACACAAATCTTTTGCAAATGCATCTGCCTTATACAAATTCTTGTTATAATGCTTCGTCTCGTAATTAATTGCATAATCATTACTTCCATTTGCACGAATCATAAATACAATTCCAACAGCCGTTAAACAAAGCAACACAATCACAAATGCTGTTACAAATTGCCGCTGTCTGCGTTTTCTTCTCCTCTGTGCACGTCTGCGATTCGCTGAACCTTGCGAATTTGCGGCCTGTTTTTGGTTTTTATTTGTACATTTCACGCCAGTCTAAATCTCCTCTATCTAATGCGAGAATCAAAGCTTCCGCTGTAGCTATGTTCGTCGCAATTGGTATATTGTACATATCACATAATTTTACAATATCGTTCACATCCGGTTCATGAGAACGCGGTGTCAGTGGATCGCGAAAGAATATGAGCAGATCCATATCATTGTGCTCAATCTGTGCTCCAAGCATCTGTTTTCCGCCAAGATGTCCCGGAAGATATTTGTGGATGGTTAAGTTTGTGACATTCTCCACCAAGGTACCTGTTGTCTCAGTTGCATACAAGTTATGTTTACTTAAAATTCCTCTGTACGCAATACAAAAGTTCTGCATAAGTTTCTTTTTCGCATCATGTGCTACTAATCCGATATTCATTACAAGTTCACTCCTCTACTGGTATTTATTCTGTTGAAGTCCAACATTAAGAACAAGTCCAATTCCAATGTAGAAACAGATAACGGAAGTTTGTCCGTAACTGACAAATGGAAGAGAAATTCCGGTATTTGGGAAAAGCATCGTCGCCACACTGATGTTGATAAAACTCTGAATTCCTATCAGTGCGGCTACACCGGAGCAAATAAGCCGTCCACTCAGATCATTCGTTTTCATTCCAACAGAAATACAACTGATTACTATTAATAATAACAAAATAATCACGCTACAACAACCCACAAATCCTAATTCTTCACCAATAATTGCAAAAATAAAGTCTGTTTGTGGTTCTGAAATAAAATTACCATTTTTAACAGAAGTTGTTGCATCACTGTTGTACCCTTTACCGGTTAATTGCCCCGAACCGATTGCCATGACTGAATTCAACTGCTGGTATGCTTCATCGGATTCATATTTTTCAGGCTCCAGCCATGCAAGGATTCGATTTTGCTGATAATCATGAAGCAGTTTCTGATTCGGCTGTATTACGATCACAAACAAAATCACTGCCACCGGAACAACAATTGCCAGAATCACACCGATAAATTTATAGCTCAGTCCACCTACAAACATCAGCACGCAAAACAGTACGCCCAGACAAATTGTATTTGATAAGTTCGGTTGTTTATAAATCAGTATCAAAGACGGAAGAATCAGTGCAACACCTTGAATGATTGTCCACTTATCATTGATAACCCGATGACGTTTTTTCAAAAATTTGGCATAGAACAGAATCATCAGAATCTTCGTCAAATCAGATGGCTGAAATTGAACAAATCCTAAGTTCAGCCATCTTGTGGCTCCGTTTGCTTCCACACCGAATAAAAGCACTGCCGCAAGAAGTAAAATATTAATGACATATAATACCCAGTAAAATTTTAAAATCCATTCATAATCAATCAAAGAGACTACCACCATTGCAGCAAAGCCAATAAGTACTCCAAGAAGCTGCTTGAATTGATATGAATCTTTGGCACTTCCCACAACAAAAATTCCAACAATTGAAATTGCCAGAACAAGTGCAATTAAAATAAAGTTATAATCTTGTATATGATATTGCTGTTTAAGCTTTTTTGTAAAAAGTTTCACTTTTTTTCTCCTGTATTTTTATATGTATATCGTTCCTGGAAATTTGGATATCAAACTGTTCCGGCTTGATATCGATATACTTGGAAATCACGAGATAAATGTCTTCCGACATCCTCTCTACAATATCGGGTGTACATTTCATTCTGTCGGCCACAACCAGCGACCGTACTCTTTCTTTTGCAATCTGAACAGATGGTACACTCATATATTGCAGCCTCCTAATTTTTTACAAATATGTGTTTAAAACGGGATAAAATTCCCTCCGGTCTGTTGAAATCCGGTATCGGAACTTCCTCTCCCAATATACGCTGACAGATATTGCTGTACGCCTGTCCGGCAGCACCGGATTCTCCGATCACAGCCTCGCCTTGATTCGTGGCAATCACAACCTGCTCATCATCCGGAATAACACCAAGCAATGGAATCGCAAGAATTTCCGTCACATCTTCCACTGACATCATATCTCCTCTTCGAACCATGTCAATGCGAAGTCGATTGATCAGCAGCTCTTTCTTGGCGATTCCGTTTGCCTCTAACAAACCGATGATCCTATCGGCATCCCGAATTGCAGATACTTCGGGCGTTGTTACGACAATTGCTCTGGTGGCACCTGCAATCGCATTTTGAAATCCCTGCTCTATCCCGGCCGGACAATCAAGTAAAATATAATCGAATTCGGATTTCAATTCACTGATCAATTTACGCATCTGCTCCGGAGATACTGCAGATTTATCCTTTGTCTGTGCAGATGGGAGCAGATATAATTCAGGAAAACGTTTATCTTTAATCAACGCCTGTTTCATTCTGCATCCACCCGATATCACATCTACGAGATTATATACAATGCGATTTTCCAACCCCATAACAACATCCAGATTACGAAGTCCCAAATCGGTATCAATAACTACGACTTTCTTTCCTTTCAAAGCAAGTCCAATTCCTATATTTGCCGTCGTTGTTGTTTTGCCAACACCGCCTTTTCCTGATGTAATGACAATTACCTCACTCATGATTGTCTATCCTCCTGCAAATTATACTTATTAATCTCCTGCTATTGTTGTTCCAAGACCTGCAGCATGCCCGGTAATTAATTCACCCTTGTCTGCCAGATTGAATTTGGCACGTACGATATCTCTTCCGATTTCTGCTGCATAAGAAGAACTATATCCATTCGCAATACGAACTGCAAGTGCAATCTCAGGCTTATCAGCAGGCGCGAATCCGACAAACAATGCATGGTCCGGATGAACACTACTTTGCTGCGCTGTACCGGTCTTTCCTGCCATCGAAAAGTCAAGTCCACTAAATGTCGCATCATACTGTACCATATTTATCATTCCCTGATGCACCAGATTCCAGGAAGTAGACGATACTTCATCCATGGTATTGACCACTGTCGGCTCATAATCCTTGATGATCTTTCCATTGGAATCGGTTGTCTTATCAAGCAATGTAAGTTTATAAACAGTTCCTTTATTTGCCACTGTAGCAACATAGCGATTCAACTGGCTTACTGTATAGTTGTTTGTACCCTGTCCAATCGCAGACTGTACTGCATACTGGTCTGAAATCTGAGGACTCGACTCCGGTATCTCCAGTCCGCTTGTCTCACCCAGCCCAAACTCTTTTGCATATTTGGCCAGTTTTTCAATACCAATATCACTGTCATAATTTCCTTCGGAATCTGTTCCGAGTTCATATCCCACCTCATAGAAGAAGTTATTACATGACACTTTCAATGCATCCACAACCGTCAGATTGCCATGGGCGCTCGGATATGCCCAACACTTTGGACTCGGAGTAACTTTTTCAAATATTCCCGAACAGTTCAAAAGGGTATTGCCATTGATCACACCTTCTGTCAGACCTGCAATGGAAGAAACCATCTTATAAGTAGAACCCGGTGCTGTTTTTTCCTGTGTCGCATTATTGTAAAATGGTCTGGAAAGTCCTGTTACCAATTGATTATAATAAGTAGAATCCATTGTGTTTGCCAATCGGTTATTATCATATCCAGGATAAGACACACATGCCAAAACTTCGCCGGTATTCGGGTCGCTTACTACGGCTGAACCGGTACAAGGCTCCAGTGCTAACTGTCCCGGTGTGATTTCCAGATTCTGGATTTTATTGTACAACCAGGAATATGCATCTACATCTCCTGAACGCAATCCGTTATAAGTTCCTTCATCCATCGGGAGCACGCCCTGTTCATATACAATTGCACAAATCTGCGCTCCGCTGATTCCACTTGATTTTATAAGATATTTATAGAGAAGTTTGTCGAAATTCACGTCCGAATTCAAATAATCTTGCAAATATCTTATGATTGCCTGGTAAACCTCTGCTGCATCCGAATACTTTTCAGAGGAAATGTAACTGCTAAGCTTTGAACTGTCTATCCAGTTTTTTGAAATTGCATAATTCAAATATTGATTCAAAGAGATGGTTTCTTGTTTTGCCCATGCCTGATAAGTCTCATCCGACGTATCAATCGAATCTGCAACAAGAATTCCCGCCGTATCACGAAGCACTTCCTCTATATAATCTTCATAGGCCTTCATCTCATCCGGAAGATCTTTATACGCAGTTCCTCCATTTAATTCATTTGTAATTGCTTCAAGTATCGCTGCCTTTTTAGCTGTAAATGTCGCATATACTTCCTGCTCTGTCTGACCTGCATCCGCTGCCGAAAAATGCGCTTCATCTATAATTTCATTTGCTATAAATGCATTATAAGCATCGTCTACCGGAATGATAATTTCCTTTGAGTCATCTACCGTACTTGGATCGTAATTCATAACATTACGCAGTTTTGACAATACAATACCTGCGATCTTTTCCTCCAACAACTGATATGTCTCTTCTTGTAAATCCTTATCAATTGTCAGATAAACATCATTTCCTGCTCCAGGCTCTTTATAGCTCACTACATCCGTTACTTTTCCAACACTGTCTACATAGAATGTACGACTTCCTTTCGATCCCTGAAGGGTCTGATCCAAAGTTTGTTCCAGCCCGGATTTACCTACAATATCCGAAAGCGAGTAATTCTTTTTCACTGTTTTATCCAATGAATCATACTCATCTTGAGAAATCTTGCCCGTATACCCAATGATCGACGCAAAATACTTACTGTCTGTATAGCGACGCAAAGACTCTTCTTCTATGTTGACCCCCTGCAGAGTATCCAGATTTTCCATAATTGCCGCGGCAGTCTCATCACTGACATCCGAAGCCAGAACTGTCGGAATATATTTCTGGAAGCTGTTGAGATTGATCGCATAACGCAAATTCACCAATTTCAACGTATGTGCCTTGTCTTCGCTTGTATCATCAATCCCATAACCATACGTATCGTCGGTACAGAGATAATGCATCAAATCATCCGGTGTTGCATTTTTTTGCTTTTCTGACAGATCGTCTACATATGTTTTCCCATACACATCCGCAATAAAACGGAGACGCGAGGTCTCATTTGTCTGGGAAAACTGATAATTTCCAGCAGAATCCAGCACGATTCCAAAATCACTGATTACCGAATCGCCATGAGATTCTACAATACTGATCACATTTTCCAAAATCTGATTTAATGTTTTATTCCGATTCTCATCTGACGGAATATCATCTTCAAGTGTAACCGAATACGCCAGTTCATTATACGCCAGCAGATTCCCATTTCTATCATAAATGTTTCCGCGTGTACCGGCTATCTCTCTCGTTTTTCGAATTTGTAATTTATAGTTGCTGAGATAATACTCTCCTTTTACAATCTGAAGATAAAATAATCTTCCGACAAGAACTGCAGAAAGTATAACAAATACCACGCTCAATACAAACAGCCTGGATTCTATCAATCGGTGTCCTTTTTCTTTTATACGGTTTATGAATCGCTTAAACAAACTTACTTGCACTCCTTTTTTCTTCTGCTTCTAGTTTATGGTTAATAAAAAGTATCAATGGATATAAGCCAAGCGTGACTACTATCGTATAAATAAGTTCCGGTATAATAATATGATTCAGATAATACGGAAAATCAAACTCACTTCTTAGCATAAACATAAATAGATAAATGGTCACTCCATATACAAACTCACTTCCTGCGATCAAACACAACGGAAGTTTGATATTGTCATCGTAATACATTTTTTGAAACATCCCGTTGATATAACCGATAACAAGATAAACCAATGCATAAAAACCAATAATCGTACCGAATTGAATATCGATTAACAATCCGGAAAAGAAGCCGAGAAACATTCCCTCTTTCGAACCACGTAAAAATCCATAAGATGCTGTGACTATCAAAAGCAAATTCGGTTTTATCGAGGCAAGTGTAAGATTTTGAAATACTGTACATTGCAAAAGATAACATACGAATAAAATGACAATCGTTACTACCAGTCGTTTTATTTTATCTTTTTTCATACTGTCAGCTCCTTTACTTCGTTTCTGTTATCGAAGATTTCGTTGTTGTAATAACGAGAACCTCCTGAAGAGTTTTAAAATTCACCGCCGGTGTGATATAACCGGAACGGGTCAGATTATTGGAATCCACATTTACTTCACTGACATATCCGATCAGAATTCCCTGTAAATACTTATCACTGATATAGGAAGTAACAATCTGTTCCCCTACATTGATCGTATTGTCATTGTTCTCCATCTGCTCAAATCGAATCTTTCCATCGCTCATTAGCGAGAGATCACCCTTTACAATACATCTGTCGGAAGTAGAAAGTACCATTGCACTGACATTGCTGGAATCATCGATAATCGAACGTACTTTTGACCAGGTCGGTCCGGTTTCGGTTACAATTCCGACCAGTCCCGTTCCGGCGATCACATTCATGTCTTTTTCAATTCCATCCTGACTTCCTTTATCAATGGTAAATGTACTGAACCAATTTCCAGAGTCTTTTCCTATAACATGTGCTCCTACTTTCTCGTATTCCGCATAATTCTGATCCAGTTTATACAATGCCTGAAGTCTCTCCAGTTCATATTTATCTTCCTGCAGATTATTATTTTCTGTGATCAGATCATTCACTTGTTTTTTTAACTTTTTATTTTCAGACTGTACTTCTTTTAATGTTTTGAAGTTGTCATTCACATCACCAAGCCATCCACCTACATGATTAATCCCCTGCTGCATCGGAATTACTGTAACATTGGCCAGAATCTTAAACGGTCCTCGCACCTTATCTGAAAATGTAGACAGAACCATAAGCAAGACACATATCAGTGCCATTCCAAACAGCCAATATCGATTTTTATGAGAAGTTTTTGTTGTTTTCTTCATAGTTATTCTAACCACCTATACCCTTTGTCTAACATTGAATATGTCAATCGTTCATACTTCTTTTTATTCTGAATGATCTCACGCAATCCATACATACTACACAGCTCCGGCGAATCTACTGTTGAAACCCGCATACCGATACTTTCTTCCAGATACTTCGCAATTCCTTTTAGGTTCGCCATTCCTCCTGTAAGATAGATTCCATTCTTTTTCAATTCACGATGTACATCCGGCGGTACACGCTGTATCATAGTCTGGATGGCATCGACACACTCATCCATCGGCTCCTTGATCGCAGCCCGCACAAGACCGATTGAAACTTCCGTCCGCTGAGGCAATCCAAGAATCAGATTCCGCCCGGCAATCTGCATTTTGGATTCGGTATCCGCACTAAAAATCCCGAACTTTCTTCGAAGCTGTTCTGCAGTCTTGCGTCCGATCAGGAAATCGTGGTTTCGACGTACCAGATTAATAATTGCCTGGTCAAACTGTTCTCCTCCGAATTTCAACAGACGGTTCATTACAATTCCTCCATAGGCAATGACGGTAAGTTCAATTGTTCCGCCTCCCATATTCAGTATCATCACTCCGCCTGTCTGAAATACATCGATCCCGCATCCGATTGCATCCGCAAGTCCTCTCTCCACCACAGATACCGACTTTGCACGTGCAGAAGAGTGATATACCAAATCATAAAAAGCTCTTCTTTCTACCTCTGTAATATCTGTTGGAATTGCGATCATATACTCACTTCCCGAAAACTGACGTCTTTTTTTTAACAGATTACCTAACAGATTCTGCATATCATAAAAACGTGCGATCACGCCACCCTGCATCGGAAATACAACCTCAATGTTCTGAGGCGCTTTCTCATACATCGCGTAAGCCTCATCACCGATTGCAAATAACTCTGTCTGATTCTTTGTTGCAATTACGCTTTTTTCCTTCCATATCTCATCTATTTTCTTATCAAATACTTTAATTTCGTAAGTTCCTAAATCTAGTCCGTAAATATTTCCGGCCATTATTTATCCTTCCCTGTTTTCGTTTTACTAGATAATTTTCTTCTCCCGCATACTGATATAACAATTATCGCCAATAATGATATGATCCAAAAGATTCACCCCTAAAAGTTCTCCCGCCTCGCGGATCTGCTTTGTGATAAGAATATCCTCTCTGCTCGGTGTTGGGTCTCCGCTTGGATGATTGTGCAGTAAAATAATCGAAACGGCTCCCTTTTGCAGCGCTTCGATAAACAACTCTCTTGGAGAAATAACTGCAGCATTTACAGTGCCTTTGGAAATAATTATCTCATCAATTAATTTTGTTTTTGTATTAAGCAATAAAAGTTTCATTTGCTCCCGCTTCTCATGTCGCAAATCTTCCATATAATATCTGGCAATCGATTCCGGTGAATCAAAATTCAACATATCTTCTGCCGAGGCCTTGGAAAGTCGCTTTGCTAATTCCGATAAACATAGAATCTGAATTGCCTTTACTTTTCCGATTCCTTTCATATGAATCAATTGCTCATATGACCACTGGTGAATGTTTAAGATTCCACCTTTTACACCATCCGGATATAAAATTCGTCTGGCGAGCTGCAGAGAGCTTTCTCCTTTAGTCCCTGTGCGAAGCAGAACTGCGAGCAATTCAATATTGGTCAAATGTTTTGCTCCAAATCGTTCACACTTCTCATAAGGACGTTCTTCTGCATTTAATTCTTTTATTTTTTCCATGGTATCTTCTACCGCTGATACAAAGTTACTATATACACCGACTCATTTTAGCACAAAACAATATTAATGTATAGTTTCGCAAAATTAAAATTTGTGAAAATTTTGTAACGTGGTCACAGCTCACTTCTCTGTCGGTTACTACACAAATGGACAGGAAAGCTGCATATTCAGCCCACGATACCCGATTACAAATTCGGTGCATATTTCCTTATGATCGCTTCTGCCACTTTCATTCCATCCATTGCCGCCGAAGTAATTCCACCTGCATATCCTGCGCCCTCTCCGCAAGGATAAAGTCCTCCAAATTCGCTCTCCAGCAATTCATTTCTTAAAATTTTAATCGGAGAAGAGGTACGGCTCTCTACACCAGATAACAAGGCATCCGCTCTTGCAAAACCATGAATCTTATAATCCATGTTCGCAATTCCCTGTTCTATGGATGCTGCAAGCTCTTCCGGGAAAATGGAGCGTACATTTGCCATCTGATAGGCTCCCTTCATCTGAGGATGGACTTCTCCGAACGCTTCAGTCACTACATTTTCGCAAAAATCTTTATAACACTGTACCGGAATGCGTCCCTGACCAACCTCATATGCTTTTTCTTCCAAATTTCGCTGAAAAGCAATTCCTGCAAGCGGATGCTCTGATCCATAGTCCTTTGGTGTAACCGTTACGATCACCGCACTGTTTGCATTGTCACTGCCGCGGTCATGATAACTCATTCCATTTACTGCAAGACGACCTTCCTCCGAAGAAGCATTCACTACATATCCTCCCGGACACATGCAGAATGTATAAACACCTCTTCCATTTTCAAGCTGTGTTGTTAATTTATAAGGCGCCGCCGGAAATACATTTGCCATCTCTTTTCCATACTGTGCCTCCTGTATCATCTGCTGTGGATGTTCAATACGAACTCCGACTGCAAAAGATTTGGCCTGCATCGGGATTCCGGCATCATATAACGTCTGAAACGTATCCCTCGCACTGTGTCCGATTGCAAGAACAAGCACTTCGCTTTCCAGCTCCTCCGATTCGTTCACCTGAATCCTTGTCAATTGCCGCTCTCCATTCTCCATCGTGTCAAACACAAATCCCGTCACTTGCGTATGAAACTTTACTTCCCCGCCAAGAGAAATGATTTTTTCACGCATATTAGAAACAACTCGCGTTAGCACATCCGTCCCAATATGTGGTTTTTGCTCGTAAAGGATTGCCGGATCCGCTCCAAATTGAACAAACGTTTCCAATACAAATCTACTCCGTCCGAATTTATCTTTCACAAGCGTATTAAGCTTACCATCGGAAAATGTTCCCGCACCGCCTTCACCGAATTGAACATTGGATTTTGTATTCAGAATTCCACTTGTCCAAAATGCATTTACATCCTCCATTCGTTCGTCCACCGGCGCTCCTCGTTCAATCAATATCGGACGATACCCTTCCTGTGCAAGCAGGTATGCACAAAAAAGTCCTGCCGGACCTGCCCCGACCACAATCGGACGATGCGTTAAAGACGCTTCTCCGGCCTTCGGTGTCTGGTATGGTTTTTCCGAAATCTTCTGGACTTTATTTTTTAGTTTTCTTATAACTTTCTCTTCCTGCTTCACCTTACAATCCACCGCATACGAATAATAAATATCCGGCTTTTTTCTGGCATCAATGGAACGTTTATGAATATGGTATTCTAACAGTTCCTCTTCTTTCAAATGCAGTGTTGTAAGCAACAGTTGTTTCATATCCTGTGGTGTATGGTTTGGTTTTAGTTTTAACTGATTAATACGAAGCATTCTGCGCTGCCTCCTTTCCTGCAACATATCCGCTGGACCATGCCCATTGCAGATTATATCCTCCACAAATTCCGTCTACGTCCAAAAGCTCTCCGGCAAAGTAAATTCCCGGATGGATGCACGATTCCAATGTGCGTGGATTAATCTCTGTTGTGTCGACGCCTCCACAACAGATCTGCGCCTGTTCAAATGGATTGGTTTCTGTAATCTGTGTTCGCAGACTTTGAATCAACGCACATAACTTCTGTAATTGTATCTCCGATAGATCAGCAACTCGCAAATCTTTTGATAAACGAGACAAACGGACCCACAATTCACAAAGCTTTTTCGGAAACAAGCCGACAAGAAATTCTTCTACCGTTTTATCCGGCCTCAGCGCAATCCTATCCTTCAGAAACGATAAAAATTCTGTTTCACTCATATCCGGCATGAAATTCAATCTGGCTGTGACGGACTGTTTCTGATACAATGCTCTTGCAGCATATCGGCTTACTTGAAATACCGGAATTCCAGAAATACCATAATTGGTCAACTGAATTTCTCCTGTATCCGAGGCACACAACACTCCATCCGCATAAATCGATACGGTTCCCTGAACACGTACTCCGGAAATACTTTTATAAAACTTTTCTGCACAGCGCAACTGAACGAGTGCCGGAAGTACCGGAACCATTCGGTGTCCCAGTTGTTTTGCCAACTGATAACCGGAACCATCCGAACCGGTAACCGGTGCAGCTTTCGAACCACAGGCTAATATGACACGATCCGCAGTAACTTTTGAATGATTGGTATCAATACGATATTCTCTTTTGGTTGGCACAATATTCTGACACTTCGTTTCTGTCATAACTCGAATTCCAAGCCTCGCCACTTCCATTTGCAAAAGCTCCAATACCGCAGATGCCTGATCTGAATAAGGGTAGAGATACCCATTTCTGTTCTTCGGATAAATTCCAAGTTCCTTAAAAAAGGACAGTGTTTTTTCAACATCGAACTGCTGAAGAACTTTCCATGCGAAATCCGGGTTATCCGAGCGGTAACACTCCGGCGTCTGATACGTATTCGTAAAATTGCATCTTCCATTTCCTGTCGATAAAATTTTCTTTCCGATTTTTTCTTTCTGCTCCAGGATGGTTACCTTTGCACCTTCTCTGGCAGCGGTGATCGCAGCCATAATTCCTGCTGCCCCACCACCGATCACTGCGACATGTCTCATACATTCATCCTCTGATTTTATAAATTCTTTAACTGCTCTTCTGTTACAATCCCTGCCGATACAAGCTGCTGCAGAGATTGCAGAATTCCAAGTTTTGCATGCGGCCAGGTCAGTCCGCCCTGAAAATACACTGCATATGGCGGTTTAATCGGTCCATCTGCACTCAATTCTATGGAAGATCCCTGTACAAATGCACCTGCTGCCATGATCACATCACTGTCATATCCCGGCATTGCCCATGGTTCCGGTGTTACAAAGCTGTCTACCGGGGCTGCAGATTGAATTCCTTTACAGAATCCGATCACGCCTTCTGCCGTTCCAAGTTCCACTGCCTGGATGATATCATGTCTGGATTCCTGGCCGTTTGGAATCACTCCATATCCAAGTCTCTCATAAATGTTTGCCGCAAATACGGCTCCTTTTAACGCACTGCTCACAACAGTCGGTGCAAGGAAAAATCCCTGATAGAACGACTGCATCACCCCAAGTGATGCTCCGACTTCTTTTCCGAGTCCCGGCGAAGTCAGACGATAAGCGCAATTCTCAATCAAATCGCTGCGTCCGGCAACATATCCTCCAATCGGTGCAAGTCCACCGCCCGGATTTTTGATCAAAGAACCTACGATCATATCTGCTCCGACATCACTCGGTTCAATTGTCTCCACAAATTCTCCGTAACAATTGTCAACCATACAGATTACATCCGGTTTGATTTTCTTTACAAACGCAATCAACTCCCCGATTTTTTCTACTGAATAACTTGGACGGGTCTGGTATCCTTTGGAACGTTGAATGGTAATTAATTTTGTCTTTTCATTGATTGCTTTCTCAATTGCCGGATAGTCAAAATATCCATCTTCCAAAAGCTCTACCTGACGATATGTAATTCCATACTCCGCAAGAGAACCTTTGGACGGACGAATTCCGATCACTTCTTCCAACGTATCATAAGGTTTACCAACCGGAGAAAGCAGTTCATCTCCCGGACGTAAATTTGCAGAAAGTGCCAAGGCAAGTGCATGTGTACCACAAGTGATCTGCGGACGGACCAATGCCGCTTCTGTATGGAATGTATCTGCATAAACCTGTTCTAATGTATCGCGCCCCTGGTCATTATATCCATAGCCGCTTGCATAGTTAAAGCATCCCTCACTGACACGGTTCTTGTGCATCGCATGCAGTACCTTTAACTGATTATATTCTGCGTTCTTATCAAACACCGCAAATCTCGGTTTCAATTCTTCTTCAATTCTATTTCCGGCATCAAGAACTGCTTTGGAAATTCCCAGTTCCTGATACATGTTGTCCATTGCTTTATCCATTTATTATTCCTCTTTCATTTAATTTCTGAAGCATTGCTTCCAGAATTTTTTCTTCATCATACGCATATTCATTTTTATTAAGCCATATCACATCGGACTCTCTTTTAAACCAGGTAATCTGTCTCTTTGCAAAATGTCTTGTATCCCGCTTGATAATTTCAACCGCATGTTCGAAAGAATCCAAGCCTTCCAGATAGTCCAGCATCTCTTTATAACCCAATCCCTGCATGGAAACCATCTCTTTCTTATAACCTTTTGCCTTTAAAGCACGTACTTCTTCAACCAATCCTTCCGACACCATCTGATCCACACGGAGATTGATGCGTTCATAGAGATGACTTCTCTCATCATTCAATACAAAATATGCATAATTATATGGTGATTCCTTACTTCGCTGCTCTTCATTGTGCTCGGATATCTTTTCCCCTGTCTGATGAAAATACTCCAGTGCACGGATCACACGTTTGACATTGTTGGCATGAATCTCTTCTGCAGACTTGGCATCCACTTCCCGTAAACGTTCATGGAGATATTCTGTTCCCTTTGTCTGTGCAAGCTGTTCCAGTTCTTCACGATAAGACGTATCCTTTTCATTTTCCGAAAAGTCAATATCATACAGCACTGCCTGAATATAAAATCCGGTCCCTCCTACGAGAATCGGTATTTTCCCTTTTGCATAGATTTCCTCCATTGCCTGTTTTGCCATCTGCTGAAAACGGACAACATGGAACTCTTCATCCGGTTCTAACACATCCACAAGATGATGTGGCACACCTTCCATCTCAGAAGGTTTAATTTTGGCAGAACCAATGTCCATCTGTCTGTAAACCTGCATCGAATCTGCCGAAATAATCTCTCCTCCGATTGCCTTTGCAAGACCGATGGACGCTTTTGTTTTTCCAACAGCCGTTGGACCGGTTAAAATAACTAAAGGTCTTTTCATCTTATACAATCCTCTTGAATTTCTTTTCCAATTCCTTCTTTGACATCGCAATAATTGTCGGTCGTCCATGTGGACAATGATATGGATTGTCCAGTTCTAACAACTCCCCGATAAGTGCATCCATCTCCTGTGCGGATAAGCGGTTATTCCCTTTTACTGCCGCTTTACACGACATCGATGCAACCTTCTCATCAATAATATCCGGAGTCATATTGCTGCTCAGCCCATCTGCCAGTGCATCGAGCATCTCCATAAACAGTTCTTTTTTTGCAATACTGAATAGATTTGCAGGAACTGCACGTACTGCATATTCTTCCCCGCCAAATGGCTCGATTTCAAATCCGATCCGCTCAAACCTCTCCATATGGGTCTGGAGCAATTCCGCCTCCTGCATAGAAAGCGTCAGGATTATCGGCGGACTTAAATACTGAGAAGTAAACTCCCGATTTTTCATCTCTCTCAATGTGCGTTCATATAACACACGCTCATGAGCCGCATGCTGGTCGATAATATATAAATTATCATGAAACTGCACAAGCCAATACGTATCAAACACTTGTCCGATGAGACGATATTCCGCACGAACCTCCCGTTTTAACAACTTCTCCTCAAATAAGTTCAACTGTTCCGCTTTCTGGGAAATCGTCTCTTCCGCCATCTGCTGAGTCTCTTCCTTCTGTTGGATCGGTGTCTCCCTAATCGAAATATCCGGTTCCTTTTCCGGTTGTTTTATCTGATATGTCCCGGATTCGTGAACGGTATTTTGAATCCGTTTCGTCTGTTCTTGTGCCCGAAAAATCTTGTTCTGGTCAGCGACCTCCGCTGAAGAATTACGATTATGGTAAGATAAAACCCGTTCCCTCATCTTGCGGATAAAATAATCTTCATCCCGCACTTCCTCTTTTATTGGTTCTTCCGTTTTCGGTATCGATGGTGTGATCACGCGCTCTTCTGTCGGTCTGATTCTCCTTACAAGCCGAAGGTCCGGCGATGGTGTCTTCTTTTTCTCCGATACAGGTTCTTTCATCGGTTCCGGCACCTCCACCTGTGGAATCAGTTCCGGCTCCAGCAACTGCCTGTGAATGGCTTCCAACACAGTCTTATACACTTCCTGTTGATTCTGGAAACGAAGTTCCATCTTGGTTGGATGTACATTGACATCTACGGTTTCCATATCCACCTGAAAATGTAATACAACAAACGGGAATTTATGCTGCATCATAAAATCTTTATATGCATCTTCCACGGCCTTGGAAATCATAGAACTTTTCACATACCGTCCATTCACAAAAAAAGTTTCAAAATTACGATTTCCTCTCGTAATCAGCGGTTTGCCAAGATATCCTGTAATATGGATTCCACCCTGACGATAATCCAAATCCAACAAGTTCGATGCAATATCACGTCCGTATATATTATAAATCACGTCTTTTAATTTTCCGCTTCCGGAAGTTCTAAGCTTCTCCTGATTATTATTCAAAAAACGAAATGCTACTTCCGGATGGGACAAGGCAAGCCGGATCAAAAGATCCTGCACATGTCCTGCCTCCGTCATAGCTGTTTTCAAAAACTTACGTCTTGCCGGAACATTGTAAAACAATTGTCTCACAATAAATGTTGTTCCATCGGAAGCCCCAACTTCCTCAAGATCCTGTTCCTGTCCACCTTCTATCACGTATTTTGTGCCAAGTACGGCATCCTTTGTCTTCGTTATAAGTTCTACTTTTGTAACCGCCGCAATACTGGATAACGCCTCTCCTCGAAAGCCCAGCGATGTGATATGAAGTAAATCATCGACATTACGAATCTTACTGGTGGAATGTCTTAAAAATGCATTTCTGATATCTTCCTGCATGATTCCACTTCCGTCATCACTGATTCGTATCAATGAAATTCCGCCTTCTTCAATCTCAACCGTGACATGCTCTGCCCCTGCATCGATTGCATTTTCCACAAGTTCTTTTACGATAGAAGCCGGACGCTCAATCACTTCACCGGCAGCAATTTTATCTATGGTAATCTGATCTAAAACTTGAATATGCTGCATTGTCTACTCCTTTTACCAACGATTTTTCAACTTGTTCTGAAGTCGATAAATGGTATTTAACGCATCAATTGGTGTCAGATTGCCCACATCGATCGATTTCAGTTCTTCTAACACATCATCATCCTTTACTGTATCAAACAAAGAAAACTGTGCAAGATCTACCTCATCATATTTCTTTGTCTTCGTTTTCTTTTTTGACTCCGCTTCTCGTGAGGCAATCTCATTGACCCGGGATGTAATATCTTCATCTGCCAGTTCTTCTACGATTTCTTTGGCACGATTGATCACAACGTCCGGAACTCCTGCCAGCTTTGCGACCTGAATACCATAACTCTTATCCGCCCCGCCTTTTACGATCTTACGAAGAAATACAATATCATCGCCTTTTTCTTTGACCGCAATGCAATAGTTATTCACATTGTTGATCTTACCTTCCAGTTCCGTTAATTCGTGGTAATGTGTTGCAAATAAAGTTTTTGCTCCCAGAAGCTTTGCGTCACTGATATATTCTACGACCGCCCAGGCGATGGATAATCCATCAAATGTACTGGTTCCTCGGCCAATCTCATCCAATACAAGAAGACTCTTGCTCGTCGCATTTCTCAAAATGTTTGCCACTTCCGTCATCTCTACCATGAATGTACTCTGTCCGGAAGCAAGGTCATCCGATGCACCTACACGAGTAAAGATGCGATCTACAAGACCAATGTTCGCCTTGGAAGCCGGTACATAAGATCCCAACTGTGCCATCAGCACAATCAATGCCACCTGTCTCATATAGGTGGACTTACCAGCCATATTCGGTCCTGTAATAATCGATATCCGTTGTTTCTTATCATCCAGCACCGTATCATTGCAAATAAAAGAGCCGTTTGGAATCATCTGCTCTACAACCGGATGACGCCCGTCTTTAATATCAATCTTTCCATGCTCATTGATCGTCGGACGAATATAATTATTGCGCTCGGCAACCAACGCAAGGGATGTAAATACATCCAACGCTGCAACTGCTTTCGCCGTTTTCTGAATCCGAACAACTTCCCCTGCGATCGTATCTCGAACAGTACAATAAATCTCATATTCCAATGCGTAAAGCTTGTCTTCCGCTCCAAGTATCGTATCCTCCAGTTCCTTTAATTCCGGAGTAATATAACGTTCGGCATTGGCAAGTGTCTGTTTGCGGGTGTAGTATTCCGGCACGAGATCTTTGTAAGAATTCGTTACTTCCAGATAATATCCAAATACCTTGTTGTATTTGATCTTCATTGTCTTGATTCCGGTTTTCTCACGCTCTTCTTCTTCCAGTTTTGCAAGCCAGGTCTTTCCATCTGATTTTGCACGTCGAAGCTTATCCACTTCTTCATTATATCCATCGCGGATAATATTGCCTTCTTTCATTGCCAGCGGGGGTTCTTCTGCAATTGCAGATTTTACCAGCGTACACAAATCCTCCAATGTATCCATCTCATCTCGGATCTCACAGAGCAATTCCGAATTCATATCTTCCAAGATATAATGAATTGACGGAAGCATCTCCAGTGAACTGCAAAATGCAGTAAGGTCACGTGGATTTGCCGAACCATATGTAATCCTTGTAATCAAACGCTCCAAATCATATATTGGAGATAAGTATTCACGGATCTCCTCACGGGAAATCGCCTGTTCCTTTAATTCTGTCACTGCATCCAGACGTTTCTCAATTTCTCTGCGCTCGATCAACGGCTGCTCGATATATTTACGCAGGGTACGTGCCCCCATTGCCGTCTTTGTCTTATCCAATACCCACAACAGAGAACCTCTTTTTTGTTTCTCACGCAACGTCTCACACAATTCCAGATTACGTCTGGTAGAGCTGTCCAGCATCATATACTTTCCGGTCGTATAAGGTGTGATATGTGTCATGTGAGACAGATCGTTCTTCTGTGTCTCGAGCAGGTACTGAAGAAGTGCTCCGGCACTGATGACACCACAGTCATAGTCTCCAAGCCCCAGCCCCTGTAATGTCGATACCTTAAAATGTTCCATCAGTTTTGATTTGCAGATCTCATCATCAAAATACCAGGATTCCAAAGAATAAATTGTAATCCCGAGCCGATTCTTCATATCATCCAAATCCATTCCACTCATATAGAATGATTCGTTGCAGATAATCTCAGACGGCATGAATTTAAAAATCTCGTCTTTTAATTTCTGCCCATCCGGAAGTTCTGTCACAAAGTAATCACCGGTTGTGACATCCGCTACAGACAATCCATATCGGTCCGCAATATATACGATACACATAATGTAATTGTTCTTACTCTCATCAATTGCCGCGGCATCCAGAATCGTTCCCGGCGTTACAATTCGCACAACTTCTCGCTTTACAATTCCTTTTGCCTGCTTCGGGTCTTCCACCTGCTCACAGATTGCTACTTTATATCCTCTGGATACCAATTTGGTAAGATATCCATCTACTGCATGGTATGGAACCCCGCACATCGGAGCACGCTCCTCCAAACCGCAGTTTTTTCCTGTCAACGTAATTTCTAATTCTTTCGATGCCGTCAACGCATCGTCATAAAACATCTCATAAAAATCACCTAATCTATAAAATAAAATGCAGTCCGGATATTGAGACTTCGTCTTCATATATTGCTGCATCATTGGTGTCAGTTCTGCCACTTATTCTGCCATCCTTTCAATCAAAATTTATCGTCTCTCAAAAGAAATCCAACTTATTATAGCATTTTTCGACTTTTTATAAAACATGGATATGTGGTTTTTTTTCTCCATAAATAAAATACAAAAAATATGCCGACACATAAATACCGATCACACACAATCCGGAAAACAGGATCACAAACGACAGACAGATCTGCCCGAGAAGCTGAAACGGCTGGTCAGAATAATCCCATACATTCAGCCTCCACCATTTGTTTACAATGATTCCGGTAATGAATTCTCCTGCCGTAACAAACAACGTACATCGCAAGACTTGTACCCATAAAGGATCCTCCCAATCTGTCCAAATCCCCTGCTGTCCGAAAAATGTCATACAGATTCCGCCAAGTACAAACATTGACCAGTGTGAGAACCCTCTAAAAAGCACTTCAATTCCATAATACAAAAGCCCTCCCAACAGCCATAGACCGGTATATTCTTTTAGTTTTTTCATACAAAAACGTCCTCCTACATAGTCTTGCTACATAGTTTGGACGTTTTTGTGAAAAATATTGCCCGGAGGCAGATTTTCTTAAGAAACCCGCTCTCCCATATAATAAAATCCATGGCACTCTTTGAGTTCCACATCGATCAACTTTCCAATCAGTGACTCATCTCCCGGGAAATGAACCAGAAGATTGTTACTCATACGTCCCGTTACAAGACGCTCATCATGATCATTCTTCGTCTCTACAAGAACACGCTGCGTAGTTCCCTCGTACACGCTGCACACCTCTGCGGAAATACTCTGTACTTCTTTTAACAGTCGGTCAAAACGGTCTTTTACCACATCTGCAGGAACCTGATTCTCTAATACAGCAGCAGGTGTTCCGGTACGTTTGGAATACTGGAATGTAAACGCACTGTCATAGCGTACTTTACGCACAACATCTAATGTCTCCTGAAAATCTTCTTCTGTCTCCCCTGGGAAACCTACGATAATATCCGTCGTAAGTGCGATATCCGGAATTGCCTTTTTGATTTTCTCCACAAGGGCAAGATACTGCTCCTTTGTATATCTTCGGTTCATCTTCTTCAAAATATCCGTACTTCCGGACTGCACCGGCAAATGCAGATGTTTACAGATTTTTTTCGAATGTGCCATAACCTCAATAAGCTCATCGGATAAATCCTTTGGATGTGAAGTCATGAAACGAATTCTTTCCAGACCCTCTATTTTCTCAATCTCCTGCAAAAGTTGGGCAAAACTCATCGGCTCGTCCAGATTCTTCCCATATGAGTTTACATTCTGTCCCAACAGCATCACTTCTACCACACCATCTGCAACGAGCTGTTCTATCTCACGGACGATGTCTTTTGGATTACGGCTTCGCTCACGTCCCCTTACATAAGGTACGATACAATAACTGCAGAAATTGTTGCATCCAAACATAATATTCACTCCGGATTTGAATGAATATTTACGGTCTGTCGGTAAATCCTCCACAATTTTATCTGTGTCTTTCCAAATATCGATCACCATGCGTTTCGATTCAAACCGTGTAACAATAAGCTCTGCAAATTTATAAATATTATGCGTTCCGAAAATCAAATCGATAAATTTGTAACTCTTCTTTAATTTCTCAACAACTTCCGGTTCCTGCATCATACAGCCGCACAGACCAATCATCATATGCGGATTTTTCTTCTTCACACGATTCAGTTGCCCCAGTCGTCCGTATACACGCAGATTTGCATTTTCACGAACTGTACAGGTATTGTAAATGACAAAATCTGCCTTGCTCTCATCCGGTTCTTCCACATATCCCATCTGTTCCAGAATTCCAAGTAATTTTTCGGAGTCTTTCGCATTCATCTGACACCCGAAAGTCGTAATACACGCCTTCAACGGGCGTCCCAGCTTTTCACTTAGCTCTCGGACATACTGTTTCGCTTTTGCAATATAATAATACTGTCTCTGTGGCTCTTCCACCGGAGCTTCTTTTGTTAAATCAATTTCTGTAAAATCAATTTTATTCATATGTATATTCCTTTTCTATCAGACAAATTGATTCGAATCAGCATCATAGCTGTAATCAATCATGCTTAATTTTGTTTCTATTTCTTCTCTTGCGACATCCAGATCTTCACACAGTGCATCCAGATTTGGATATCTGTCTCGTAATTTTGTATTTACCACACTCAGTAGCATGGCCGGATCCCCCGGAAGTCCATTTAACACCATTTTTTACTCCTCCGGCTCTAATTTCCGAATCTCTTGCCGTATTTCTCACCAAGATTTGTGATTCTTCCGTCTTTTTCTTTGATATCGATATTATTCAACTGACTGCGCAGATTACCGCGAATTGATTCCAGATATTCCTGTCTGAGAATCTTTTGCTCTTTCTTCTCTGCCTCAGTCAATCCTTCTGCTTTTGATTTTCTGTATAATTCATTAATTCTTGCTATCTTTTGCTCGTTCATTGCGATTCCTCACTTTATCATTCACCATACATTTTTTCGTAAACATATCTATACTACACTATTTTTTTTGTTTCGTCTACCTGTCCCTCAAAAATTCTCTATTCCTGTGCATATTAACGCTGCTGGTCACAGTCCCTGTGGCCAGTAACATATCAACTGGAATAGTTTTCAAGAAAACGATATAAGTCTTCCTCATTTTCAATAAACAAAAAATTCTCCACCTTTTCACGCACAGACTGTGGAAGTGAACTTACCGGAATGTCTGTCAGCTCAAAGATTGTATTTTTATCATCGTAGTACACCACCAGATACCCCTGCAACATCGAAACATAGTACCCACTATTTTTTTCGACCTTCCCTTTTGTACTGATACTGTCGCTTTCTTGAAGAGCTTTCTCCTGTGTTTCAATCCTGCTCAGCTGCGCTTTTGTATCCGTATAATGAAAGGTCATCTGATATCCAAGTGTCATCACTCCTGCAAATAAAATAACGGCAATAAAACAGCCAATACAATATTTTTTCATGGAATCTCTCCTTTTTCATATAGTATTGGCTGTTTTCTCTCTTTTATTCAGTTTGCTTTAAAGCATTCTATATTTTGGAAGCAGGTGGAATTTTCTACAAATATGTAAAATCTTCTCTCCCTGTGGCAGTGCACGAAGGTCATCGTTCGATAACGTTCCGAGCTTTAACAATGCAAATGCATAAACAAGTATGGCTGCCACAATCGCAATACAAGTTGCAATAAATCGTCCTCCAATAAGAATATCAAACAGGAAATGTACGACATATGTGACAATTCCCATGATCACTGCTGCAATTAACGGCTTGATAAATGTATTCTCGATTTCCTGATGATATCCACATGCTTTATTGATCGCACGGGCATTCAGCAGACACATGCAGATTGCAAACACAATGTTGCTTCCTACCAATGCGTAAATATTCCATTTGAATACAACCAGCATGATAAACAGTGCAACCAAATGTACAACCAATGAAATGCCTGCATTCTTAGCCGGCTCAGATAACTTGTCCAATCCCTGCAAAATCGAATTGGAAACCGTAGACCAGCAATACAATACAACGGTAACAGAACCGATTGCAAGCAGTGTCGCCGGTGTCTTACTCGTGTCATTATACAACAGGATCATAAGTGGCGAACCAAGTACAATAAAGCCGATGAAACATGGGATTGCAATGATCATTGTAAATCGAATCGACTGACTGATTTTATCGTGGATCTGGCTTTTATCATGCATTGCAACTGCAGTGGTCATACTCGGAATAATTGACGCCGCCAATCCATTTGCCATAGCAAGCGGAACATTGATCAATGTATTATATTTCCCCGTATAAATTCCCTGTAACGCCATGTATTCCTTTTCTTTAAATCCCTGTGCCGCCATCACTTTATTGAAGATCGTCAGATCCAGAATCTGGTTGATATTATAAATCGCGGTACTGAAAATAATCGGTGCGATCGTAATCAGAAGAATTTTGATGATACGTTTATATCCTTCTTTTTTGTGTGTATGGTCATTCTTTATCTGTCTGCGGATATTATTACGATACACGAAAATTGCAAACAACAGGAAAAGCAGTGCAAAAAGGGCACCCACTACGGTACCGAGTGTTCCTCCCGCCGCACCATAAGCAGGGCCGAGCAATTCTTCTCCGGACTTCTCCCCCGCAGCAGCTCCGATATCAAATAACACCTTTGCACCGGCAATACTTACAATCGCATTGACAATCTGCTCAATGATCTGTGAGATTGCAGTAGGAACCATTGTTCCCAATCCTTGAAAATATCCTCGAAGTACACCAAGTACCGCCACAACCAACAGTCCTACAGCAAGCACTCGAAGTGCATATACACTCAACGGCGATTCCATCATATGCGTAGAGATCGCACCGGCTCCGAAGAAGATCAGCAGTGAAACAACAAGTCCTACAGCAATAGAAAATGCCAATGCTCCTAAAAATACTCGAAATGCATTTCTTTTCTGGTTCATTGCCATTCTCGCTGAAACCAGCTTGGATACTGCAACCGGAAGACTTAACGTAGAAAGCATCAATGCCATCGCATAAACTTCATAGGCATATCCATAGAATCCATTTCCCTCATCTCCAAGGATATTGGTAAGCGGAATCCGGTATACTACTCCGATGATCTTGGTAAGGAACATCGCAACCGCTAAAATTGCACCCTGCATCAAAAAATCATCTTTTTTTGCTTGTGTCTTATTCTTTTGTGAATCCGTCATCTTGTCCTCCATCCATCAGCGTAATATCTGTATTTTTTTCATTATGTCCCGTTGCTTTTCTTCCATGACCAGACGTTCTTCCTCTTCCATATGATCATACCCAAATAAATGCAGCATACTATGTGCAATCAAAAACGCAAATTCACGTTTTGGTGAATGTTCATACGCTTTTGCCTGTGCAAGAACATGTTCTTTGGAAATCACAATATCTCCAAGCATCAGTTCACCGGTCTCCGGATTGAATGCATCCTCCGCATCCTCTAACCCGGAGAAATCCCCCGGCACTTTATATTCCAGCATCGGAAAAGAGAGTACATCTGTGGAGCGGTCTACCTGACGAAATTCCTGATTCATCTCATGAATCGCCGCATCGTCTGTCAAAAGTAAATTCACTTCCGCTTCATAAGGACACTCAATATAATCCAGCGCAGCTTCTACAACAAGATTTGCGATTTCTTCTGTTTCAACAGGAAGTTCAATACTGCTCTCATCTTCTATATATAAACTCATGATTTTCTCCTTTTTGTATTCGTCTTTCCCTGATGGGTACTCTTCTTTTCGTATTCTTCGTATGCTTTTACAATACGTTGTACAAGAGGATGACGCACAACGTCTTTGCTGGTCAGTGTACAGATACTGATATCATCGATATCTTTCACAACCTTCACGGCAACATCTAAGCCGGATACACTTCCCGCAGGCAAATCTTTCTGGGATGAATCTCCTGTAATTACAACCTTTGATCCGAATCCGATTCGAGTAAGGAACATCTTCATCTGGGCAGGCGTTGTATTCTGCGCCTCATCCAAAATAATAAATGCATTATCCAGTGTGCGACCTCTCATATAAGCAAGCGGGGCTACTTCTATCAATCCTTTTTCCTGATTTTTCATAAAGCTCTCCGCCCCCATGATCTGATAGAGCGCATCATAAAGCGGACGTAAGTATGGGTCAATCTTGCTCTGTAAATCGCCCGGAAGGAATCCCAGTTTTTCTCCCGCCTCAATCGCCGGTCTTGTCAAAATGATCCGACTCACCTCATTGTTCTTAAACGCGGTGATTGCCATTGCCATCGCCAGATATGTCTTTCCTGTTCCGGCCGGGCCAAGTCCAAATGTGATCATCCCGTTTCGTATCGCATCCACATATTTTTTCTGTCCCAAAGTTTTAGGTTTGATTGGTTTCCCCTGCAATGTATGACAGATTAAATCTTTATCGATTTCTACAATGCCCTCTTCCTGATCCTCAAACACAAGTGCAATTGCATAATTTACATTCTGTTCTGTAATGGTATTCCCTCTGCGGGACAATTCTGTAAGCTGATTTAAAACCCGATGTGCCTTCTGAGCTAACGCCTGTTCTCCAAGAATTTTGACTGTATCATCTCTGGCTATCAATGTCACATGAAATGTACGTTCTATCTTTTTTGCAAATGCATCAAATTGGCCAAACACGTTCTTTTCGTGTTCTGCCGGAATATCAATCGTTAATTCCGATAAACTCATTCCAGTTCATTCCTTTCAATTTCCATCATTTCTGTCTCTGCAGGTACACCGATCGATTGATTCAGATACAGGGTGCCCTCCGCAGATGCAAAAACGTCATATAAATGTATATTAACACTTTTTCCTGTTATTTGAATACCCTTTTCTTCCAATTTGCGAAGAAATTGTTCAAAATTTTGATTCAATTGTTGCTCTAACGCTTTTTTTGAATAAGTTTTTGTAACACCCCGATATCCTTTTATATGCGTATACCCATAATAAATCGGAAGTTTAAAATTCTCCCCCAGGCTCAACCGGTATTCTGCCCATTGTATTTCTTTCTCGGGAAATGAATTGACAAGGCTTCCGATTTCCAGACTCCAGGAATTGATTTGAACAAAAAAACTTATTCTCTGTTCTTTCGAAAGATAATTCTTTTGCTGATACTGTGTAGGGATTTTATCTGTATAGATCTGCGTTGTATTCGCAAAAATATCTGCATCGGACTGTTGATATTGGTATCGAATCGTCTCCTGCGCATCATTTTTTATTTCCACTCTGCCTGATACAAGAATATCTCCACGTTTTACTTCATCCCCGACATGAACCATCGGAACTCCGCTTCTTGTTATGATCTGTGTAATAATTCCATCCTTAGAGGCTACCAGATCCGTTCCTTTTATTTCTTCTTTTCCTGTGTCCAATGTCGGTTCTTTTGTCGTCATCTCATTCTCTTTGATTTTAATTTGAAGCCGACTCCCGTCTAACGACGCAGATACCCACACAATATCCGGATACTGTTCTCGAATCGCCTGATTGATTTGAAAGCAATCAATCTTTTCTTTTTTCATTCCCGGATACACCGATATCGTCTGTAAAAATTCCATCAGAGATTCTGACGTCTGTTCCTGATTGCCGCTAAAATGTACATCCCAGATTCTACTTGAGCATTCCCTTAATAAAACGACGCAAAAAAGGATCCCCGCAAGAAACAATACTCTTTTCTTATGAGAATATACAAAAAACGGAAATCCAAAGCGTCTTTTTATTTTAATTCGGATATGTGTCTTTCTGACAAGCGGGCGAATCTTACGAAAATCCTCGATTTTCATACATAGTTCGTAAGTATTATCACGAACACTTACATTCCATAGATAAATTTTATGGTAAGAACATAGATTCAAAAAACGTTCTGCAGAATCCCCCTCTACACATAGAGTCAAATACCCTTGAAAATACTGGACAATTGTACGAATCAATCCGAATCTCCTCATTTACAAAATTCTATAGCACAAATCTCTCCTGTAATTTTCATTTCCAAATTCGTATAATACTCTATTTTCAATCCGTTTCCGATGATACGAATCTGAACTTGTTTCGTCTGAACCCGTATTAAACAGGCTGTATATTCAAGAATTCCGCGATAATTTTCTATACATAATTCATGATGTCCCAATACATTTACAATCGATGCTCCAAGAACAACATCTCCCGGCATTCCGGCAGCAGTGGTAAGCTTCTTTTTTAACAATTCCTGTTTCCGCCCTGTTCTCATATAAGCTGTCACGTATTCTCTTTATAGAAATTCTATGTGTGAACCGGATTTTCTATGCTTCTTATATATTACCTTCTACAGTGTACATATACAACTCATGTAATGCACGAGTCGCACAAATATAGTCTGCCTGTTTCGCCATCGCTGTTTCTTGATTGGTTCGAACTGTAAATACCTGATCAAATTCCAACCCCTTCGCAAGATAATACGTTGTAATCGTCAACCCTTTCTGGAATACCGATGTGTTGCGATCCATATATGCAGCCGATATCTCTTTTCTTTTTATCTGACGATATAATTCAAACGCTTCCGCTTCTGTTCTCGTCAAAATCGCAGCCGTTTCATATTCATCCAGATTCAGATTTTTTAAAATCTCGGAAATACTATCCTCCACATTTAGAAATGTGTGTTCTTCTACTTCTTTACCATGACGATCAAACAACTCCAAATCCCGAATCCCGGTAAGTGCTGCGGCATACGTTGCAATTTCAACCGTATTGCGATAGCTCTTATTCATAATAATCCTACGCGTCGGTTTACTCAAAATCTTCGGAAGAAATGCAAGGACGTCCTGTGTCGTTTCATCCAATGACTGTGCTTTATCTCCAAGAATCGTCATTTTACAATCAAACATCGATTGCAAAATACAATACTGTAAATGAGAATAATCCTGCATTTCATCGATAACAAGATGTTTGATCCGATGATGTCGTTTCTTTCCGTACAGACGATATTTCAAATACAGCATTGGATAGACATCTTCATAACTAAGCATACGTCTTTCATAGGGTACCTCCGGAAGTAATGAAAGATCAACGTCTTCCAAAAGCCAGTTATATATCGTGTACAAATCTTTGGTAAGATACATCTTATCAAAAAGTTCATCAAAATATAACTGTTCTTCCTCTCTAAGATCTCGTCCTCTGCTTGTTTCAATCTCATCAATAAAATATTCTTTTACGACATTCATTCTCGCCAGAATCGGCGTATCCTGAAATTTGAAATAAAATAATTGAATCAGCTCCTCTTCTGTTTTTCGGAACCCTCTCCATTCTATATCATGGAACTCCACTAGCCGGTCCTCCAAACCGGCAAGGAAACCTTCCATCTCTCCGACAAATCCAGCCGACTGTTTGTAGCGATAACGGTCCAGCTCTTCCTTCGGACATCCTTGTAACTGCCTTTCCAATTGATGATATCGGTCTTCGCAGTCAAACACAAATTCTTTCAATTCTTTATAAGCAAAAATATCAAAACTCATTTCCTGAATATTCTCTTCTCCAAGTTCCGGGAGAATATGAGAAATATAATCAGAGAACACGCTGTTTGGTGATAAGATCAGAATATTGGAAGATTTCAGATTCTGTCGATCATGATACAACAGATAGGCAATTCGGTGTAACGCTACCGAAGTCTTTCCACTTCCAGCCACCCCCTGAATAATCATAATCTGATCTTTTGTATTACGGATAATCTGATTCTGCTCCTTCTGAATAGTTCGTATAATGCTTTTCAACTGTACATCGCCATTCGTTCCCAATTCTTGTTTGAGAATTTCATCATCGATCAGCATCTCACTCTCAAACGCATAGATAAGTTTTCCTTTTTTTATCTTATACTGTCCTTTCGAGGTGATTTCTCCGGTAATTGTTCCTGCGGGCGCTTCATAAGAAGCACTTCCTTTATCATAATCATAGAACAGGCTGCTCACCGGTGCTCTCCAGTCATAAATCAACGGCTGCTTTCCTGTCTCTTCGGCAAAATTGGCAATTCCGATATAAAATGATTCCGGCTCATCATCTCCGTCATACAGAAAATCAACACGTCCGAAAAACGGTGAATCCAACATAGATTCAATCCTGTGCTTCATGGAGAGTATATTCTGATTTGCATTGACCTGCTGCAAAAGTGCCTGTTGATTATCATAGTATTCATAACCATATTCATCCATTTCGGTATAGTTATCCCAGAAATACTCCTGCATCTGATTAATCTCTTTTTGTCCATCTGACAGATTCTCATGGATCTGTGTTAACTTTTGTTTTAATTTATCAGTGACAATGTTTAAAAAAGCAATGCCTTCTTTCTCGATATCATGTGTTGTTTTTTGCATGACTTTAAAAACCTCTTCTTTTGCTTTTATTTATGCGATTATAGTCTCCACTCCATATCCTCTGCAATCTGAAAAACCTCACTTACTTGTGATATGGTTGGTGGTTTATAATGCGATAACTTCGATAAATCTGCTCTAGCAAAATTACTCGCATCAATTGATGTGGAAACGTCATTTTTGAAAAACTCAGTGCATAATCAGAGCGTTTTAAAACTTCGTTTCCAAGTCCAATCGAACCGCCTATAATAAAAATAATATGGCTGATTCCCTGAACACCCAGAGTCTCAATTTTATCAGCCAGTTCCTCAGAGGTCAAGAGTTTTCCCTTGATTTCCAAAGTGACAACAAATGCATCTTCTTTGACGTATTTTAAAATTCTCTCTCCCTCTTTATCTCGAATTGCATCTTCTACAATCTGACTGGCATGATCCGGTGTTTTTTCATCCGCAACTTCAATGATTTCTAATTTACAATAACGACTTAAACGTTTACTATATTCAGAAATCGCATCTCTTAAATATTTTTCTTTTATTTTTCCAACCGTAATCAATGTGATTTTCATATCAATCCCCTAATGTTCAAAAAACGAGGATATAGGAAACTCCTATATCCTCATGATTATTCTATGTATTGTATCATTATTTATTCCGTGTAATCATATACCCCGAATTATTTATTGCTCAGATATTCATCAATACCTTTGGCAGCAGCTTTTCCGGCACCCATTGCAAGGATAACAGTAGCTGCACCTGTAACAGCATCACCACCGGCATAAACACCTTCTTTTGATGTCTTACCAGTTTCTTCTTCTGCTACGATACATTTCCATTTATTGATTTCCAGACCTTCTGTTGTAGAAGAAATCAATGGGTTTGGTGATGTACCAAGTGACATGATCACAGTATCTACATCGATATCATACTCAGAACCAGCAACTTCTACAGGACGTCTTCTTCCTGAAGCATCCGGCTCGCCCAGTTCCATCTTCACAACTGTCATGCCAGTTACATTACCATTCTCGTCTACTTTAATTTCTTTTGGATTTCTCAGCAGATCAAAGATGATTCCTTCTTCTTTTGCGTGATGCACTTCCTCTACTCGTGCAGGAAGTTCTTCTTCACTACGACGATATACAACATGTACTTCAGCGCCAAGACGAAGTGCTGTTCTTGCAGCATCCATTGCTACGTTACCACCACCGACAACAGCTACTTTGTGTCCTGCTGCGATTGGTGTATCATAGGACTCATCAAATGCTTTCATCAAGTTGCTTCTTGTCAGGTACTCATTTGCTGAGAATACTCCATTAGCATTTTCTCCAGGAATACCCATGAATTTAGGAAGTCCGGCACCAGAACCGATAAATACAGCCTCAAAACCTTCATCCTCAATCAGCATATCAATTGTTGTAGATTTACCGATTACAACGTTTGTCTCAAATTTAACACCGAGTTCTTTTACTTTCTCGATTTCCTTTGCTACGACCTTCTGTTTTGGAAGACGGAATTCTGGGATTCCATATACCAATACTCCACCGAGCTCATGAAGTGCTTCGAATACAGTTACGTCATAACCAAGTTTTGCAAGGTCTCCTGCACAGGTAAGTCCGGAAGGACCAGAACCGATAACAGCTACCTTATGTCCGTTCTTTACCTCTGCTCCAACTGGTTTGATATCATGCTCCAAGGCATAATCTGCAACAAATCTCTCAAGTTTACCAATTGAAATCGGCTCACCTTTGATACCGCGAATACATTTTCCCTCACACTGTGATTCCTGTGGACAAACACGTCCGCAGATTGCCGGCAATGCAGAAGACTGACCGATAATCTTGTAAGCCTCCTCGATATTACCTTCTTTAACTTCATGTACAAATCCCGGAATATTGATAGATACAGGACATCCCTGAATACATTTTGCATTTTTACAATTGATGCATCGAGTTGCCTCTTCCATTGCTTCTTCTTTATTATATCCAAGACATACTTCTTCAAAGTTCGTTGCACGTACTTTTGGATCCTGTTCTCTTACAGGAACTTTCTTTAATACATCTGCCATTAGTTGTCACCTCCGCAATTTCCGCAGCCACCGTGATGAGTATCACCCTCCTGCAGTTTCAACATAGCACGTCCCTCTTCTGTCTTATACATCTGACTTCTCTTCATAGCCTGATCAAAGTCTACAAGATGTCCGTCAAACTCCGGTCCGTCTACACATGCAAATTTAATTTCATCTCCAACCTGAAGACGGCATGCTCCACACATTCCTGTTCCGTCAACCATGATCGGGTTCATGCTGACAATTGTTGGAATCTCCAGTTTCTTTGTCAACAGACAGACAAATTTCATCATGATCATTGGACCGATTGCAACACATGTATCATATGACTTGCCTTCTTTACCAACCAGATCTTCCAATGTAGCTGTAACCATACCTGAACGTCCGTAAGATCCGTCATCTGTTGTTACATACAAATTGCCTGCAACTGCTTCCAGTTCTTTTTCAAGAATTACCATATCTTTTGTCTTAGCACCGAGGATAACATCTGCTTCGATTCCATGTGCATGTAACCATTTTACCTGTGGATATACAGGAGCTGCTCCAACACCACCGGCTACGAAAACAAGCTTTTTCTTCTTTAATTCTTCGATATCTTCATGAACAAATTCTGATGGACATCCGAGAGGTCCAACAAAATCACGGAAGCTATCTCCTTCTTTTAATTCAGCCATCTTAGTTGTAGATGCTCCGACTTCCTGGAATACAATTGTAATTGTTCCGGCTTCACGATCATAATCGCAAATAGTGAGTGGAATTCTCTCTCCCTTGTCATCCATCTTTACGATAACAAACTGTCCCGGCTGACAGTGACTTGCAACACGTGGTGCATGTACATCCATCAAAAAAATCTTATCAGCCAGTTTTTCTGCTTTTAAAATTTTATACATGATCTTCCTCCTTATATTTAGGTTTCTCTTATTCCTCTTTCATCTCTCAATCAATACCTAGTTCGGAAATAAAAAACGCCCTTTTATTATAATACGCCATCTGGTTCTGCTTGGCAAGTGAAGAATTTAACAATATCAAAAAAGAAGAGGCAGATGTCCTCTGACATCCACCCCTTTTTTGTAAATCTTATTAGAAATCTACCTCTGTTCCATAATATGTACATGTCAACAGTTTTTCCATATTTGCAGGATCAATTGCACGTGGGTTAGAACCTGTACATGCATCACCAACTGCAAGTTCTGCAATCTTAGCTACTTTCTCTTTGAATTCCTCTTCATTGATTCCAAATTCTTTTAATGTCTTTGGAATATTCAATTTGACATTGAATTCATCAATCTTATTGCAAAGGCTGTTGATCAAAGCCTGCTCTGAAACGCCTTCCAGACCCATTCTGCGAGCGATCTCAGCATAACGTGAAGCTGCTACAGGATCTTTTGCATTGTATTTGATAACGTATGGCAGGTAAATTGCATTTGCACATCCGTGAGGAATATGACCTGTTGAGAATGCGGCTCCTGTTTTATGTGCCATAGAGTGTACAATACCAAGTAATGCATTAGAAAATGCCATTCCAGCAAGACACTGTGCATAATGCATCTGTTCTCTTGCTACCATATTGCAGTTGTATGATGCAGGAAGATATTCCAGAACCATCTCAATTGCCTGCAATGCAAGTGGGTCTGTAAATGGACAGTTCAATGTAGATACATATGCCTCAATCGCATGTGTCAATGCATCCATACCTGTGTATGCAACCTGTTTTACAGGAAGTCCTGCAACAAGATCCGGATCAACAATCGCAACATCCGGAGTAATGTTGAAATCAGCAAGCGGATATTTGACACCTGTCTGATAGTTTGTGATTACAGAGAATGCTGTTACTTCTGTTGCTGTTCCTGATGTAGATGGGATTGCACAGAATTTTGCTTTCTGTCTCAACTCAGGGAAACTAAATGGTGTAATCAGATCTTCGAATGTAATTTCTGGATATTCATAGAATGCCCACATTGCTTTTGCTGCATCGATTGGTGAACCACCACCCATTGCAACAATCCAATCCGGCTGGAAAGCTCGCATTGCTTCTGCACCTTTCATTACAGTCTCTACAGATGGATCCGGCTCAACACCCTCGAATAATTCTACTTCCATTCCTGCTTCTTTCAAGTAGTTCACTGCTTTGTCAAGGAATCCCTGGCGCTTCATAGAACCGCCACCAACTACAAGGATTGCTTTTGTTCCTTTCAGGTTTTTCAGTTCTTCCAGACATCCTTTGCCATGATAAATGTCTCTTGGTAATGTAAATCTACTCATGTTCATACATCTCCTTCGGTGTGTTATTTTTTTAACATGCTTATATTATAGCACTGTTAATCATTTAACACAACCCAATACGGAGGATTATAGAGAAAAATTATCGCCAAAATTTACTGCTCATTTTTGGTGATAAATACACTGGATTTTTGAGAAAATGTTGTTCTAAAAATCTTTCTCTTCATATTGCCCTTATGGTATGCTCTTCTGCCTCGAAATCTTTTATACACACAGAAAAAAGCAATCGAATCTCACTATCTGATTCGATTGCTTTTTCTCTTTTCCTATTGTAAGTTCAAAACATAATTTCGCTTTGTAATCTGTGTTGTCTTTCCATTCTTGTTAACTAGAATCGCGGAAAAAATAGTCTGTCCTTCCGGCATATCAATCGGTCCGGTATATTGTGTCGATGCTGTTGTCGGCGTTGTATTGTCCATTGTGTAATACGCAGTATATCCTTCCGGAACAGTAATACTTATCTGCGTAGCAGACGTATATTGTCCTGTTGACGGAGTAACCGCCGGAGCATCTTCGATTGGAATTTCCACCTGATAAGTTTTCGTTGCAACGAGACTCGGAATTCCTTTTTTATTTACACAAATCGCTTTCACTACAACCGTTCCGTCTTCGATCAAAATCGGTTCTGAATACAGTGTACTCTCAGTTGTAGGTTCCGAACCATCTGTTGTGTAATAAATCTCTCCATTGCCACTCAATGAAACTTGTTGTACCTCTGTATAAGTTCCCTCTTCCAGACTAAACTCCGGCATATCTGAAACATATGCGCTCATCTGTTTCAAAACACTTTTGCTGCAACCATCCAAAGTGCCGGAAATCTTGTCTGCCTGGTCTGTCTGAATGTAGAACTTAGCAAGTGCTTCATACAAATCTGCATTCTCCGGCTGAGAATCAATCGCATTTAAGAACAGATTTTCCGCCTTATCTAAATCATCCTGTGCAATATATACTTTCGCCAGTCCGGTATATGCATCCGGTCGCTTATTATCCTTTGCGATCGCATGATTATAATAACGTATTGCCTTGCTGTATTCACTGGCCTGATAAGCTTTATCCGCCTTACTAAGCGTTCCCGGATAAGAATTCTGGTATAACAGAGCTCCGCATACGATTGCAATAATCAGAATAACCAAAAAGATGATCAAACCATTTCTTCGCTTCTTCTTTGCCTGCTGCATTCGAATTGCTTTCTGTTTTCTTCTCTCCTCCGGTGTTTTATAACTGCTTTGAGGTGTTCTTGCATTGTGTCCAGCCGTCTGACTTCCTCTTGTTCCTGACGCCTGTCGTTCCCTTGTTCCCACCGTCTTGTTTCGGTTAGCACGACCGCCACTCTGAGACGCTCTTGTCTGATTTGCACGAATTCGATCTAATTCACTCTGACTTAATACGCGCGTAGAATTTTGCGGCTGCTGTCTGGAGTAAGTTCTCTGATAGACCTCTCCCCGGCTGTTCGGAAGAGGACGGGTCACATCCTCTACAGAACCTTTTACCTCTCTTGTAAGAACATCATCCAACGGATTATAATCCGGAACCATCTGAACTTCTGTACCACAGTCCGGACATATCAGCATTCCTGCCGGAATATCTGCACCACAATTTGTACATCTCATGAATGGTTCCTCCTATTTACGTGCCGTCTCTACACAGTTATTCATTAACATAGCAATGGTCATTGGACCTACACCGCCGGGAACCGGTGTGATTGCGGAAGTATGTTCCGCAACCTCATCAAACGCAACATCTCCGCAGAGTTTGTTATTTTCATCTCGATGCATACCAACATCAATCACAACCGCACCCTCTTTTACATAATCTGCCGTAATAAACTGTCTTTTACCAATTGCCACGATCAGAATATCTGCACGTTTTGTAATCTCTTTCAAATCTTTCGTATGTGAATGTGCAACTGTAACTGTCGCATTCTCTCTGAGCAGCAATGCTGCCATCGGTTTTCCTACAATATTACTTCGTCCGACAATCACGCACTCTTTTCCATCGATTGTAATTCCGGAACGTTTTAATAATTGAATAATTCCTGCCGGAGTACAAGACAAGAATCCTTTTTCTCCTATCCATAAACGCCCTACACTGACCGGATGGAATCCATCCACATCCTTATCCGGTGAAATCGCGCGAATAATCTTATCTTCGTCAATGTGTACCGGAAGCGGAAGCTGTACAAGAATTCCATTTACATGACTTTCCGAATTCAAGCGTTCAATCAACGCAAGCAATTCCTCTTCTGTTGTATCTTCGGCAAGTTCATAACTTTCCGATTCAATTCCAATATAAGCACAGGCTTTCTTTTTATTATTTACATAAACAGAAGACGCCGGATCGTTACCTACCTGTATCACAGCCAGACATACACCCTTTCCCTCGTCTTTTAACGCCTTTACTTCTTCCTTTAATTCATCTTTAATTTCTTTTGAAATCTTTTTTCCATCTATTAACTGCATTCTATTTGATTCTCCTTAAAACAGTCCTGTGATTTTTCCATCTTCAGACACATCGATATTATTTGCTGCCGGAACTTTCGGAAGTCCTGGCATTGTCATAACAGAACCTGTCAGTGCAACAACAAATCCTGCTCCCGCATCCACATATACCTCACGAATATGAATATCAAAGTTTTCCGGTCTTCCAAGTTTCTTTGCATCATCTGAGAGTGAATACTGATTTTTCGCCATACATACCGGAAGATTACCAAATCCCATTGCTTCGATTTTCGCAAGTTGTTTTTGCGCTGCCGGTTCGTAAACCACATCTTTTGCACCATAAATTTCTTTGGAAATTGTCTCGATTTTTTCTTTCAGAGACAGTTCATCCTCATACAATGTATGGAAATGACTTTCTTTTTTCTCCAATGTATCCAATACTTTTTCTGCGAGTGCAATTCCGCCTTCTCCGCCCTTTTCCCAGACTTCAGAAAGTGCAAATTCACATCCTCTTTCTTCACAGAACTGACGAATATAGTCATTTTCAGCATCTGTATCTGTCACAAATGAGTTCAGAGTTACAATCACAGGCACACCAAATTTCTGTATATTTTCAATGTGTTTTTCCAGATTCACAATTCCTTTTTTCAGTGCATCCAGATTCTCTTCTGCTAAATCTGCTTTGGCAACTCCCCCATTATACTTCAATGCACGCACAGTTGCAACTAAAACAACCGCATCCGGTTTAAGACCTGCTTTTCGACACTTGATATCCATGAATTTTTCAGCGCCCAGATCCGCACCGAATCCAGCCTCTGTAATTGCGATATCTCCCATCTTTAAGGCCATCTTTGTTGCTCGTACACTGTTACAGCCATGTGCGATATTCGCAAATGGTCCGCCATGTACCAGTGCCGGTGTGTGTTCCAATGTCTGAATCAAATTCGGTTTAACTGCATCTTTTAACAATGCAGTCATCGCACCGGTTGCCTGTAGATCATCCGCAGTTACCGGATCCCCATTAAAGTTATATGCAACAATAATTCTTCCCAGTCTTCTCTTCAAATCCTGAAGATCATCTGCCAGACAAAGGATTGCCATAATTTCAGATGCTACCGTGATCACAAAATGATCTTCACGCACCATTCCATCCATCTTATTGCCCAGCCCTACCACAATGTTACGAAGTACTCGGTCATTCATATCTACGCAACGTTTCCATACAACCTGACGAGGATCGATCTGAAGTGCATTTCCCTGCTGAATATGGTTGTCTAACATTGCAGCAAGAAGATTGTTAGCAGATGTAATTGCATGGAAATCTCCTGTGAAATGCAGATTCAAGTCTTCCATCGGAACAACCTGTGCATATCCGCCTCCGGCTGCTCCACCTTTAATTCCAAAACAAGGACCAAGAGATGGCTCACGGAGCGCGATGATCGCTTTTTTATTCATTTTGGCAAATGCCTGTCCCAGACCGACAGATGTCGTTGTTTTTCCCTCTCCTGCCGGAGTCGGATTGATTGCAGTTACCAGAACCAGTTTTCCATCCGGATTATCTTTGATCTTATCCCAGAAATCTTCGGAAAGTTTTGCTTTATACTTTCCATAAAGTTCCAAGTCGTCTTCTGTAATACCTACTTTTGCAGCCACCTCTTTAATTGGCAGCATCTGTGCTTCCTGTGCAATCTGAATATCTGTTTTCATCTCTAGTCCTCCTTCTTACTGGTTCCCAAGTACTCTTCAAATTCTTCTTTTGTCATCAGTACTTTTCGTGGTTTTGTACCTTCTTCCGGCCCTACTACCTGTGCTTCTGCAAGCTGATCCATAATTCTTGCCGCACGATTAAAGCCTATTTTAAACATCCTCTGGAGCATTCCAATGGATGCTTTTTCCTTTTCTATGATGAAGAAACCTGCATCTGCAAAATATGTGTCGCGGTTATCTTCCGCTTCCGAAGGACTTCCTAAGAATCCTCCGTTTCCTGAAATCTCTACTGTATTGTCATTACTGAGCTGTTCTTCCAGATCACTGCTGTAACTTGCTCCACCATTTTGATTAATAAGATAATCCACAACTTGCTGTACTTCTTTATCCGAAACAAACGATCCCTGTACACGTATTGGCTTTGGATAACCGGTTGGATAAAAGAGCATATCTCCTTTTCCGAGAAGCTTTTCTGCTCCATTCATATCAATAATTGTTCTGGAATCCACACCGGAAGATACAGCAAATGCGATACGCGATGGCATATTTGCCTTGATCAATCCGGTGATAACATTAACAGATGGTCTCTGTGTTGCCAGAATCAAATGAATTCCCGCCGCTCGCGCCAACTGAGCCAGACGACAGATCGCACCTTCAACATCTTTCGGTGCTACCATCATCAAATCCGCAAGCTCATCTACGATAATAACAATCTGAGCCATCTTTTTCGGATTGTTCTCTGCCGGTTCAAGCTGTGCGATTTTTTCATTAAATCCCTTTAAATCACGCACATTATACTCGGCAAACAACTGATATCGCTTCATCATCTCCGCAACTGCCCAGTTCAATGCGCCTGCTGCCTTGCGAGGATCTGTCACGACCGGAATAAGCAAATGTGGAATTCCGTTGTAAACATTCAGCTCTACTACTTTCGGATCTACCATGATTAATTTTACATCTTCCGGATCTGCTTTATAAATAATACTCATAATAATGGTATTGATACAGACCGATTTTCCCGAGCCGGTCGCACCTGCTACAAGTACATGCGGCATCTTTGCAATGTCCGCAACAATTACTTTACCTGCAATATCTTTTCCCACTGCAAAAGCAAGTTTTGCTTTGCTCTTCTGAAATTCCGGTGCTTCAAGAAGATCTCTTAGCATCACCGCCGTATTCTCTTCATTCGGAACTTCAATTCCGACTGCTGCCTTTCCCGGAATCGGAGCTTCGATTCGCAGATCTGATACCGCCAGATTCAGTTTGATATCATCGGCAAGACCTACGATCTTGCTGACTTTCACCCCCTGCTCGGGCTGGAGTTCATATCTCGTTACAGACGGACCGCAACTTGCATTGGTAACATGTACCTTTACCCCAAAATTCAAAAGTGTCTGTTCCAGTTTCATCGCAGTTGCCCGCAAATGTGCACTAGAATCTCCACTTGATGCTTTTCCCTTTTTCAGCAGGTCCAACGGAGGGATACAATACTTCTTAACCGGTTCACTGCTCTGCGCCTGTACCGCTGCCTCAACAGACTGTGTTTCCTTCGTCACCGCCTCTTTCTCTTCCGGAGACTGCTGTTTTCTGGAAGATTTAGACGGCTCATTTTCTTCTTCCGGAACAGAAATGGACTCTACCGGTGCAAGCGGCTTTTCCATAATCGATGCTTCCTCTGTCACCATTGGTTCTGGCACAGCTACCGGCTCTGGCTCGTTCTCTTCTTCAAATGGTGAATCAATATGAAGTTCCGGCATCTCAGAAAGCGGTTTGATTCTCATATCTTCTACCAGTTCTTCCGGAATTAATTCCTGCATCTCCGGTGACTTGCCAAGTACTGGTTTTTCCACAAGCGTTGTTGCAAATGAAACGCCCGACACTTTCTTCTTCCGTCTCGGTGATGGTTTGGAAGCGGTTTCCTCTGGCTGTACTTCTTCCTTACGCTTTGCCTGGGCTTCCATTCTCGCCGTCCGCTCTTTCTTTCGGGTTTCACGCCGTTGAGCAGATTTTATAGCAGAAGTTTCCCGATGTTTTTTTGCATCTTCATATACCACCTTACTTTTTCTGCTTAATGGCTGAAGCAGCGATTTCTCCGTTATTAAAATCACACATATGACCGCCAGAATCACGACCACTACATAGGTGCCGACGATACCGATCATCGGACATAGCAGCTTCATAAGGAATCCTCCGAAAAGTCCTCCTGCTGTTCTGTTAAGGCTTGACTGATGGTAATACGTCATCAGCCCTGCCGTTGCATCATAAGGATTCATAATGAGCTCTAATAGTGTAGCTAAAAGTATCACAAGCACAAACAATGCGGCACTTTTTATGTATGCGTGGGTATTGCCCCTATTCGAAATCAGGAATGCAACCACGCCAAATACCAGCACAGGGATAAGATAAGCGATCCAGCCAAACAAGCCAAACAGCACAGAAGATACCGAATCTCCGATCAATCCGCCCAATCCGAAATTGCTGATTAAAAGCAGGATACATACAGCAAGTACGCATAAAATACAAACCTCATCGCGGATTGCTGCATTCTCCTGCATTTGTTTTTTTGTTGGTTTTTTGGTTGTTGTCTTTCGTTTCTTGGTTGACTTTGCAGCCATGATACATCCCCCTTGGTGTTAAACATACTCACTATAGTATAACATCATTTTTTTTGTTCTTCAATCATTTCATGCAGTTTATTCAATGCCTGACTGATTCCGCCGACTTCATCAATCATTCCTTCTTTGACCGCATCCTCACCTTCTAACATCGTTCCGACATCCTTTACAAGCTGCGTAGGATCCAGCATCAGTTCTTCCAGCCTCGCCTGACTGATATTAGAATGTTGCGAAATAAATCCGGTAATCCTGTCCTGCGTGCGCTCCATATTGCGATAACTCTGATATACTCCAATAAACATTCCGTTAGAACGTACCGGATGAATTACCATGGTTCCGGTTGGTACGATAAAAGAGTAATCTGCCGAAACAGCTAACGGACCTCCGATAGAATGGCTTCCGCCCAGCACCAATGACACCGATGGTTTACTCAAAGAGGCGATCATCTCTGCAATTGCAAGTCCTGCCTCCACATCTCCTCCCAATGTATTAAGAAGAATTAATACACCTTCCGTCTCATCATCATCTTCTACTTCCGCCAATTTAGGAAGGATATGTTCGTATTTTGTAGATTTTGTATTCCCGGATACTGCCTCATGCCCTTCGATCTCTCCAATGATAGTAAGAAGTTGGATCTTGTGATGCTTTTTATCCTTATTCAGTTCCAGGGTACCTGTTTCTTTGATCTCTTCTCTTTCGCTTTCCTTCTTTTTTTGTTCAGAGTTTTCCTCGTTTTGCTCTTCATACTGTGTATCCTCAAAAAAATGCTCCAATTGTCCAACACCCTTTCTTTGTTTTCTATCTAGTATGGAGCATTTTGGCGTGATTATACAAAAAAGGATACTATACCTCAAAGTACAGTACCCTCATACGATTATTCATCCCAGTTGTGATATACATCCTGTACATCATCATCTTCTTCCAGAAGATCCAATGTTTTCTGAATGTTTTTGATATCTTCATCTTTTGTCAATTCTACATATGTCTGTGGAATCATCGTTACTTCTGCATTTGCCATCTGGATTCCTGCTTCTTCCAATTTCAGACGAACATCACTGAAATCTTCCGGTGTTGTAAGAATCTCATAACTGTCTTCATCATCCACAAAATCTTCTGCTCCTGAATCCAGTGCAAGCATCATCAGTTCGTCTGCATCCATATCGCACTCTTCTTTTGCAACGATAATCTGACCTTTCTCATCAAACATGAAAGAGACACATCCCGGAGTTCCGACATTACCACTTCCTTTTGTAAATGCATTTCTTACGTTCGAAGCGGTTCTGTTTTTATTATCTGTCAGTGTTCTGACAATGATAGCTGTTCCGTTCGGTCCATATCCTTCATATGTAATATGCTCATAATTCTCTCCGGAACCTTCTCCGGCAGCTTTTTTAATATTTCTTTCAATTGTATCGTTCGGCATGTTATTTGATTTTGCCTTTGCGATAACATCACGAAGTCTGCTGTTAATAGTCGGGTCAGGTCCGCCACCTTCCTTAACGGCTACAGCAAGTTCACGACCGATTTTCGTGAAGATTTTTCCTTTTGCTGCATCATTTTTTTCTTTTTTGTGTTTAATATTCGCAAATTTAGAATGTCCTGACATTTCTCATTCTCCTCTTCTTTTTTCTTTTCCGGTGTGACAGATTGTATCAACAAAATGGCACATTATCTTATATATACTACCACTATTTGGTTTATCTGTAAAGTATTTATGTATCCAGACCAAGACTGATGTGGATCGCACGCGTCACTTTTCCCATTGTCCTGCTGTCTACATGACACACATATTCACGAAGCCTCTGTTTATCGATTGTTCGAATCTGCTCCAGTAAAATAACAGAATCTTTGACCAGATTACATTTCCCGGAACTGATTTCAATGTGTGTTGGCAGCTTTGCTTTATTCATGCGGGATGTAATCGCCGCACAGATTATCGTTGGACTATGCCGATTGCCAACATCATTTTGAATAATCAGAACCGGACGGACTCCGCCTTGTTCCGAACCGACAATCGGGCTCAGATCTGCATAGTAAATATCTCCACGTCTTACAACCAAATTATTCACACTCCGATTCTCATCTTATTTTGATATTAGTATGTCCTTTTTTGAAACTGGTATTCAAAAAGCATCTTTGAGAATCTTTTGTGTAATTTTATTCATTTTATATCTTACGATGCGAAATAATCAATTTGCTCTACTACTTTTCCGTTTTGTACATACACCCTCGGAATGCGTTTACCGAGGCAGCAGATAAACTCATAATTAAATCTGCCACTTAATTCTGCCAGTTCATCGATGGTGATCATCTCATCTCCATCTCGTCCTGCAAGTACCACTTCGTCTAAAAATTTCGCCTCTGGGATATCTGTAACATCAACCAAAAATTGATCCATACAGACTCTTCCAAGAATCCGTGCACGTTTTCCGTGAATCAGAACATCGCCTTTATTGGACAGAGAACGAGGATATCCGTCTCCATATCCAACCGGAATCGTTGCAATACGCATCGGCTTTGGTGCTACAAATGTACCCCCATAACTTATGGAGGTTCCTTTCTCCACCTCTTTTACAAAAGAAATGTGACTGATCAGCTCCATTGCAGGTTTTAACGAAATCGCAGATTTATCCACTTCATCTGACGGATACATTCCATACAAGGAGATCCCTGCTCTTGCCAGATTATGTTTTAAATTAGGAAAATCGATAATTCCGGCACTGTTATCACAATCAATATATGGAATCTCCAATTTTCTCTGCTCCAATGCCTGCTTCATCCATGCAAACTTTTCATGTTGCTGATGTGTATAAGTTTTATCCTTTTCATCTGCTTTTGCAAAATGAGTAAACATTCCTTCAATTTTGATATTCGGTAATTCACTTATCTTTTTCACAACATCCGCAGTTTCTTCAGTTACAGCAAAGCCGATACGTCCCATACCCGTATCAATTTTGATATGCAAATATGCTGTTTTATTTAACTCTACCGCCTTCTTCGAAATCTCTGTCGCCATCTCTTCTGTATAAGTAGCGGGACGCACTTCATAACGGATCATCTCTTCGTACTGATCTGGAAACACACATCCCAACACAAGAATTGGTTTGTTGATCCCTGCCGTACGAAGAAGAATCGCTTCGTCCAGACTGGCGGTTGCATATCCCCATACATAATCCGTACTCTCAAACATCTTTGCAATCGGGACCGCACCATGTCCATATCCATCTGTTTTGATAACGGCAACCAGTTTTGCACCTTCTCCGATTCGCAGTTTCATCTGTTCCATGTTATATGCAATTGCATCCAGATCAATTTTTGCATATACACGAGTATATTGTTTCATCTTATATTCCTCCATATTGAATCTTTATTATATAAAGAATATCTTGCGTTATACTTCTGTCTGCTTCAATACGGATTTGATTCCTTCGATCAAATCCTCGGCCAGAACGCTGTAACTTCCGCATTGCGTTTTAGCCTCATCTCCGCCCTTTGCATGTAGATAAACTCCCAGCACTGCACTTTCATATACATCCATATGCTGAGCGGTAAGTCCGGTGATCACACCTGCAAGAACATCCCCAGAACCTGCTTTTGCCATTGCAGAATTACCCGCTGTATTTACAAACAAAGCATGATTCTTCTCTGCCACAATGGTACGTGCATCTTTCAGCGCACAAACAACCGGATATTGTTCTACAAATGCGCCGAGCATATCAATCCGGTTCTCAACCAATTCTGAAACCGTACCCCCCAGCAATCGAGTCATTTCAAGCATATGCGGAGTTAAAATAACCGGAAACGAACTTTTCTTTAACAGTTCTTTCTCTCCGGCAAGAAGATTAATTCCGTCTGCATCCACAATACAAGGAACCTTGCAGAACTGAAATACCCCTTTCAACAAAGACTCAGCCACCGTACTTTGACCCAGACCACTGCCAATGCAGACCACATCCGCCCAGTCAAGTAATCTGCATAGTTCTTCCTGTGAATACTGTTCATAAGTTGTGATAATTGCTTCTGGAAGCAGTTGCTGAAGAACGGTCCGGTTCGCCTGTGCCGTATAAATCTGAACCAGTCCTGCTCCACTTGTATAAGCCGACTTTGCACTCAGATATGCAGCCCCTGCCATTCCACTGCTGCCTGTGATCATCAGTACTTTTCCATAAGTCCCTTTATGCGAATTCGCCACACGCTTTGGCAACTGTGTCTTTAGATCTCCAGTTTCCAATGTATAAGCAATTTCATTATTGTCTTTATAAAATCGTGTGTCAATGCCAATTTTTTGAACTATCACTTCTCCGGCAAATTCTTTTCCCGGATAGAGAACAGTTCCTAGTTTCTCACATTGTATGGAAACCGTCAAGTCTGCTTTGAAGGCAACCCCTAAAATTTTACCATTTGAAGAGCTCACTCCCGACGGAATATCCACTGCTACCTTATAACCGTTCATTCTATTTAACTGTTCAATCACAGCCGCATATCTCCCTGTGATGTCACGACTGAGACCGACTCCGAAAATTGCATCCAATATTATATTATATCCGGAATCCGGAATCTCTGTTACAATCGGAATCCCCAGATTATCAGCAATACGATATTGTTGTTTACATTCTTCGCTCATCGATTCTTTCTTTCCGATAAATGCAATGGTGACGGCATGCTGTTCTTCCTGTAACAATCTGGCCACCGCAAATCCGTCGCCGCCATTATTGCCGGAACCGCATACGATCAGAACATTTTCCAGGTTCAAATGTTTATCTCTTAACGACTCTACGATTCCAAGTGCTGCTTTTTCCATTAATACCATGGAAGGAATCCCAATTTCTTGAATTGTATGTGCATCCGCTTTCTGCATCCAGCTTCCTGTTGGCAAATATCTCATCTTTCTTCCACCTTTCTCCTACATGTTATCGAAAACAAAGCTACAAAACGCCTAATAAATCTCTCTTCCCATTACAGTGTCTCTTCGATTTCATTTATTTTGTCGCACTCTGTGCATAAATGTAAATAACGTGCAAAAGTCTTATAAAATCCTTTTGCACGTTATACTGCGTTTACTCTTCCCCGTGTTCTTCTTTGTAACGAGTAATATTATAGGACAGTTTCATCAAACTGTCGGATAAATGGACACTTTCAACAATCACATCTTTTGGAAGATTCAGATCTGTATGTGCAAAATTCCAGATTGCTTTAATGCCATTACGAACCAAAATATCGGATACTTCGACTGCTTTGGATTTTGGAATTGTAAGTGCTGCAATATCAATATCTTCATTCTGAAGAACACTTTCCAATTCATCCATCATTCGAATCGGGATATCCCGAATGATCTTACCTTTGAGTTCCGGATTCACATCAAAAATCCCTTTTAAAATAAATCCATTTCTTGCAAAAGATGCATAATTTGCAAGTGCCTGACCAAGATTACCAGCTCCTATGATCACCATATTGTGACTCTGATCCAGTCCCAGTATCTTACCAATCTCTGCACGAAGATACTTCACATTATAGCCGTACCCCTGCTGACCAAATCCGCCAAAATTATTCAAATCCTGTCGAATCTGAGATGCTGTAACATGCATCTTTTTACTCAAATCACTTGATGATATTCTTTCTACTCCTGCTTCATTCAATTCCCCGAGATATCTATAGTACCTTGGAAGTCTACTGATGACAGCCTTTGATATTCCTCTTGACCCCACGCTTATCGTCCTCCAAATTAAAGTTATACTTATTATAAAGTTTTCTTGTTCTAAAGTCAAACTTTTGACAATTTTTTTTGTATTTCATCTAAATTTTTTTTATATTTTATCCTTATTTCAATCTATTTTAGCTAAAATTTTTTATGAAAACCCGATTCATGAGTTGTATTTTATTCAAATTTCGATATAATAAATACGATATGCTTAAATATAGGAGGATTAATTTATGATACTTGCATGTCATAATTTGAACAAATCTTTTGGTGAACGTGTCATTGTAAAAGATGGTTCTTTTCATGTTGAAGATAGAGAAAAAGTTGCATTTGTCGGCGTCAACGGAGCCGGAAAATCAACGATTTTAAAAATGATCATCGGGGAAGAGCCTCTTGACAGCGGCAACATTGTTCTCACCAAAGGCAAAACCATTGGTTATCTTGCCCAACAGCAAAACCTGATCAGTGGCAACAGTATTTACGAAGAATTAAAGACAGCCAAAGCTGATATTATTAAATTAGAAGAACAGATCCGTGCGATTGAAAAGGAGTTAAAATCTTTATCCGGTGAAGAATTACAGACAAGATTAAACACCTACAATCGTCTGATGTCCGAATTTGAATCCAAAAACGGATACGCTTACGAAAGTGAGATCATCGGGGTCCTAAAAGGTCTTGGTTTTCAGGAAAGTGAATTTTCAAAAGAAGCCAGTACTCTTTCCGGCGGACAGAAAACCCGTGTTTCATTGGGAAAACTGCTTTTGACAAAACCGGATATCCTTTTACTCGATGAGCCGACAAACCATTTGGATCTAAACTCCATTTCCTGGCTTGAGACTTATCTTTTGAACTATCCGGGTGCTGTGTTCATCGTATCCCACGACCGTTTCTTCTTAAACCGGGTTGTAACAAAAGTCGTAGAAATCGACCAGGGACATATCCGCATGTACAGCGGTAATTATAAAGACTACGCAGCGAAAAAGCGTCAGATTCGCGATGCACAGATGAAAGAATATTTGAACCAGCAAAGAGAAATCAAACATCAGGAAGCAGTAATCGAAAAATTGCGTTCCTTCAATCGTGAGAAATCTATCAAGCGTGCTGAAAGCCGTGAAAAGCTGTTGGATAAAATTGAACGTGTAGACAAACCTATGGATTCCACCCAGGAGATGCATTTTGAATTGAATCCGTCCTGCATCAGTGGAAATGATGTCTTGACCGTCGAACACTTGACAAAACGTTTCGAAACCCAAACACTTTTTTCGGATATTTCTTTTGAAATCAAACGCGGGGAACATGTTGCCATCATCGGAGATAACGGTACCGGAAAGACAACCCTGCTCAAAATCTTAAATCAGGTACTGGAAGCCGACGAAGGTGCGTTCACTCTTGGGTCTAAAGTACAGATTGGATATTATGATCAGGAACACCATGTACTCCATGATAATAAGACTATTTTTGAAGAAATTTCCGATGATTACCCTACTCTTACCAATACACAGATTCGAAATACGCTGGCGGCATTCCAATTTACAGCAGACGATGTATTCAAACTGATTCGTGATCTGAGCGGTGGAGAAAAAGGTCGTGTCTCGCTTGCAAAATTAATGCTCTCCGAAGCGAACTTCCTAATTTTGGATGAGCCTACAAACCATTTGGATATCACTTCAAAAGAGATTCTGGAACAGGCTCTCAATGATTATACCGGAACGATTCTCTACGTTTCGCACGACCGATATTTTATCAACCAGACTGCTTCACGTATCTTAGAACTTGTGAATCAGACATTTGTAAATTACATCGGAAACTACGATTACTATCTGGAGAAAAAAGAAGAACTGACAGAAAAATACGCTCCCGCCGCATCCGCAGACTCCGACAATGTATCCGGCAGTGTTCACACATCCGACATTGAAGTTTCGAATACATCTGAACAGAAATTAAGCTGGCAAGAGCAAAAAGAAGCCCAGGCTCGTGAGCGAAAACGAAAAAATGATTTAAAGAAAACCGAAGAAAGAATTGCTGTTTTAGAAACACGCAACCAGGAAATCGATGAACTGATGACACAAGAAGAAATTTATTCTAATTCTGTAAAATGTCAGGAACTTGCGGTTGAGAAATCTACAAATGAAGAAGAATTGGAAACACTGTATGAACAGTGGGCTGAATTGGCTGAAGAATAAAAAGCACACGTGATTTATACGTGAAAAAGGTTCAGCGAACCTTTTGTTGAACGCTTTTTAGCAACCAAAAAACGACACCTGATTTACACGAATCGGGTGTCGTTTTTTATCGACAAACCAAAGAAGTCTTTCTTCTACAATCTCTTGGCAATCGCTTTGATAAAGTCCTCGCTGTTTAAAACAGTTGGATTTTCCAATGTTGTGATCAATGCAAGATCCTTTGTCATCTCACCTGCTTCGATCGTATCAATCGTTGCTTTTTCCAAACGATCAGCAAATTCCATCAGTTCTGCATTGCAATCTAATTCTCCACGTTTTCTAAGTGCACCTGTCCATGCAAAGATGGTTGCAACAGAGTTTGTAGAAGTCTCTTCGCCTTTCAGGTGTTTGTAATAGTGACGCTGTACAGTTCCATGTGCAGCCTCATACTCGTAATATCCATCCGGAGATACCAGTACAGAAGTCATCATTGCAAGAGAACCGAATGCAGAAGAAACCATATCACTCATAACATCTCCGTCATAGTTTTTACAAGCCCAGATATAACCGCCTTCTGATTTCATTACACGTGCAACTGCATCATCAATCAACGTGTAAAAATACTCGATTCCTGCCTCTTTAAACTTCGCATCATACTCTGCATCATAAATTTCCTGGAAAATATCTTTAAATGTGTGGTCGTATTTTTTGGAAATTGTATCTTTTGTTGCAAACCAGAGATCCTGTTTTGTATCTAATGCATAGTTAAAGCAACTTCTTGCAAAACTTTCAATTGATTTATTGATATTATGCATTCCCTGAACAATACCAGGTCCGTCAAATTCATGTACCAGTTCTTTTGTCTGTGTACCATCTTCAGCAGTGTAAACCAATTCCACTTTACCTGCAGCAGGAACTTTCATCTCAGAACCCTTATACACATCACCATAGGCATGTCTTGCAATTGTAATTGGTTTTTTCCAGTTCTTTACACATGGCTCAATTCCTTTTACAACAATTGGTGCACGGAATACCGTTCCGTCTAAGATCGCACGAATCGTACCATTCGGACTTTTCCACATCTCTTTTAAATCATATTCATCCATGCGGGCTGCATTTGGAGTGATTGTCGCACATTTCACAGCAACTTTATATTTCTTTGTTGCGTTCGCAGAATCGATCGTTACCTGATCATCGGTTTCATTTCTGTGTTCCAATCCCAAATCATAATACTCTGTATTCAATTCAATGTATGGCTCCAAAAGATTCTCTTTGATCATCTTCCAGAGAATTCTTGTCATTTCATCTCCATCCATTTCAACGATCGGCGTACCGGTCAAGTCCATGCCACGGTACACCAGCAGCGGCACGACCATCAGGCACGACATTTCCACCACCGAAATCACAAGCTGCGCCAGCAGG